>JACCTS010000286.1 GCA_013812245.1 Rubrobacter sp. | reverse complement strand
TGTTGCTGGCCGAGTCCATGCAAGGGTACCGTTCCCTGTGCAGGCTCATCACGGCGTACAGGACCTTTTCGGAGGACCGGCGACGTCCTGTTTGCCCGCTGGGGAAGATCCTGGATCATACTGAAGGCTTGATCTGCCTCACGGGGGCCGTTCCGTTCGGGCTGATCCCCAACCTGGTCCTGGACGGATACGGGGAGGAGGCGACCGAGGTTCTGCGCCGCCTGAGGGAGGCGTTCGGGGACCGGCTCTACGTCGAGCTGACCGACGACGAGACGGCGACAGGAAGGCGAAATTCGAGAAAAGTAGCGGCCTTCGCGCGTGACGCCGGCGTACCGATCCTCGCCACCGGCGATGTGGCTTACCTCTCCCCTGCCGACCACCGGCTACACGAAGTCCTCGTCGCCGCGGCGAACCTCACGGCGCTACCAGGCCCGGGGTACAGGCCGACCGACAGGTTGCATCTCAGGTCAGGGAGAGAGATGCGGCGTCTGTTCAGAGACTGCCCTGAGGCCCTGGCGAACGCTGCGGCCCTCGCGGAGAGATGTTCGGGGACGGTGGAGTTGTCGGGGGATGTCCACATGCCGGCGGCGATCCTGCCAGCGGGCAAGACTGCAGGGAGAACGCTGCTCGAACTCGTCGTCGCCGGGGCCAGGAGAAGGTACGGGAAGAAGGGGGGACCCACGACGGCGGAGATCAAGGGTCGTCTGGAGCGCGAGCTACGCTGCATCGACGCTCTCGGGTTCGCGCCGTACTTCCTGATCGCGCACGAGGCGAAAGAGATCGCCAGGGCGAAGGACATCCCCGTCACGGGCAGGGGAAGCGCGGCGAACAGCCTGGTCTCGTATTGCCTGGGACTGAGCCAGCCCGAGCCGTTCGTCAACAGGCTGCTTTTCGAGCGCTTTTTGCACGAGGGACGCAAGGACCCTCCTGATGTGGATCTGGACTTCTGTTCCGTGAGGCGGGACGAGGTGCGCTTCGAGATGATCCATCGCTACGAGCGTCGAGGCGTCGCCGAGGCAGCGACGGTGCAGACGATGTCGCTGCGGGGGGCGGTGCGGGTCGCGGCGCGGGCGCTCGGGCACTCTCCGCAAGAAATCGACGTTCTCTCGAGAAACGTCCCTACCCGCTTTTCTGACCGCAACAGGGTCTACGCCGGCCTCTCAGGCTGGGATGAGTCTCTTGCGGAACCCGCGATGAAAGGCCATCCGTTGCAGGACAGAGAGAGGCATCGGCTCCTGCTCGAGCTCTCCGCAGGGCTCGCGGGGCGCATCAAGGAGGGAGGCACCCACAGCGGAGGGATGGTATTCGGGACGGCCGAGCATCACCTCTCTGAGCTGGTGCCGCTGGAGCCTTCTGGGAAGGAGGGGCTCCTGCGCTGCCAGTACGACAAGGATGACCTGGAGCGGGTAGGCCTGCCGAAGCTAGATCTCCTTGGCTTGCGGATGCACACGGCGCTACACAAGGCCGGGGAGTTGGCTTCGAGACGGCTGGGACGCGGGGTGGACCCCTACAACCTTCCGCCGGAGGACAAAGAGACCTACGCTCTCATCAGGTCGGGTAGGAACGCGGGGATATTCCAGCTCGAGTCCCCGGGCCAGATGCATTTGAGCCTGAGGCTAAAGCCGAGGAGGTTTTTCGACCTCGTTGCACAGATCTCACTGTTCAGGCCTGGCCCGGTAAGGGGAGATCTCATCACCCCTTACGTGATGAGGAGGAACGGGCGGGAGAGGTACCGGACGATCCTACCCGAGGTGGAGGAGATCCTCAGACCAACCTATGGCCTGCTCGTTTTCCAGGAGCAGGTCCTCGCCGTGGCTAACGCCGTCGCCGGCTTCACCCTCGCTGAGGGAGATTTCCTGCGGCGCGCCATGACCAAGGATCGGGGGCCGGGCGCGATGCAGGACCTGCGCCGGGAGTTCCTGCGGCGGGCGCGGGAGAACGGTGTCCCTGCCGCCGGGGCTGCCGAGGTCTTCTCGTGGATGGAGGGTTTCTCGGTCTACGGTTTCTCTGCCGCCCACGGTGCCAGCTTCGCGGAGCTCTCCTATGCGAGCGCGTACATGAGGCGCCACTATCCGGCAGAGTTCTTCGCAGGGGTGCTCGACTCCCAGCCGATGGGTTTCTACAGCCCTCGGGTGCTCCTGAACGAGGCGCGCAGGATCGGACTTCGGGTGCTCCCGCCGGACGTCCACCTCTCGGGCGAGGGCTTCACCGTCGAGGAAGATGGCACGTCCCTCCGCGTAGGCCTCCGCTACTGCAAAGGACTCTCCGAGAGGGGCATCTCCTCCATCGTCGCCGGACGGCGCAAGAGGCCGTTCGTCTCGGTCGCGGATCTCTACCAGAGGACGGCCGTCGAGAAGGATGCGCTGGAGAACCTCATCAAGGGAGGGTTCCTCGATTCCCTGGCAGGAGGGCCCGAAAGGTCTCGGTTGCTCGGCGAGAGTGCGG
>JACCTS010000285.1 GCA_013812245.1 Rubrobacter sp. | reverse complement strand
CCGCCGATAGCCCCGAGGTTGTCCATCGCCCGCTCGAATCCGTAGGCGCGCCCGTAGGCCTCACGCGGGACCGCGTCCGCCAGCAGCGCGTTGCGGGCGGGAACCCTGAGACCGCGCGCAGCCCAGCCCCCGGCGCGCAGGATCCCGACCTGCCACACCGAGCCGACCGCGCCCGTGAGGCTGGTCAGCACCGCGGTGGTCGTGTAACCGCCGACGGCCACCCCGCGTCTGCGGGTGGGGTCGTCGGCGAGAGCCCCGCCGAGCAGGCGCATGAGCCCGGCGACCCCATCGGAGATGCCCTCGATCAGGCCCAACGCGGCCGCCGATCCCCCAAGCGAGATGATCAGCCGGGGCAGCAGCGCCGTGGGAATCTCGTGGCCGAGATCGGCGAGCAAACTTGCGCTCCCGATGCCCGCCACTCCGGAGGAAAACCACGGCGCGATTGTCGTGTCGCCGCGATTCTGTTTACGGGAAACGATGAGCCGCCTCATGAGCGCCCTCCGAGGACATCACGCAAGCGCGAAAGGTGGAAGTAAGCGGCCTCCGCAACCTCAGGAGCGCGCTCTGGCTGCATCCAGCACCACGTGGCCACGCAGAGGCTTCGCGTCAGGTTCAAGATCTTCAGGAGGGCGGAGTCGATTGGGGGATAGAAGGACGCCACCTCCCCGCCGAGAGATGTTAAGTCCCACTCCTTCGGCCCGATGCAGGCGGCCTCAAAGTCAACGAACACAGGTCCCTCGGCCGTGCGGAGTATGTTGCCGTCGAGATGAGGTTCGCCGTGGAGCGGTTGGGCGGGGAAGTCGAAAGCTCCCAGTGAATCGAGCATCCTGCGTTGCACGACTTGCAGAAACTCTCGGTCGTCCTGGGGCAGGGTCGGGGTGCGTGATGGATCCGAAAGCACGCTTCCCGCCTCCTCCACCTGCCCGGTGAACGCCGGCAACTCTCCCGGATAGCCTGCGAAAGCCTCGTGAAACCTCTTCAAAGCCGCGGCAAGCAGTGCGGGTTCGAAGTTGCGGTCCGGATCATGGTCCCGAAGCTCCCACAGCGTCAGCACGGTGGCGCCGTGACTGTGTGGCCCGGGGGGAACAGATGAGGTGGGAGGCGCGATGGGTGCTTGGCGGGAGGCGAGATGCAAACCAATAGAGAGCTCACGCTCAAGGAGGGCGAGAGCCTGCTGTCGGATCATCGTAGTCCCGACCTTGGCGACAACAGGAGCGGGCGCGAGATGGACGATAGTGTTGTTGGCGTCTTTGAGGATCGTTGGGTGCGAGCACTCGATTGCGAGTCTGCGCGCTACCGCGGACGCGGCCTCGATGGCTCCGCGTCGTCGTTCTCTCGCATCCTTGCCTTTGGCGCCGCCGGGTTCCATTATCCGGTCGAGAGGACCACGACGATCATCGGTGGCCCACCTGTCGCTGCACGAAGAAGGGTTGAACCGTTGTTGAAGGGCTTGAATGCTTCACCGGATGGAATAGCAAGCCTTTGGTGGTGGAACCTAGGTATGCGAACCTCATGAATTCATCCTTGAGGAATCGACTTTCGTTGGTCCGATGGGCGACTGCAGTTGCTTGCTGCTCAAGCCAATCATTCCAAGAGCTCCGGCGCAGAGAAGGAGCGCACCCCCCAAGGCATAAACGACCGTGATCCCAAGCTGGTCTGCCAAGAAGCCGCCGATCCCGATGCTCAGCAACCGACTCGACTGCCAGACCACGTCGTAAAAGGCGAAGATCCTTCCCCGGACGGAATCCGCGACATTGCGCTGAAGCGCGCTGTTGTAAGCGATCATCCCGGTGCTAGTTCCGATCCCATAGGCGCCCAGTAAGGGAACGGCGAATACGAAACTGGATGACGCGGCAAGGCCCAGGTCGACCGTTCCGCGCAGTAAGTAGGGGCCGAAAAGAAACAGCGGTGTGCGCACCTCGCGCGTTAGGCGTTGGAGAAGAAGTGGTCCCGCCGCTGCACCGATCCCGATCGCGGCAAGCAGGAAACCGAAGTGGGTGGGACCGACCCTGAGATGGTCCTCGGCAAGGACAACCAAGAGTGCGCTTGTCGCCCCAGCCGACAGAGCCGCTATCGCTTGAACACCGGTCAGAACGCTCAGAAACCTGCTCGCGCGCACGACCCTAAGGCCCTCCGTGACCTGGTGCCAGCTCGTCCTAGGAACCTCTGCCGGTCTCGGGATCTTCAAGCGCGTGAGCAGGACCGCGGACATGACGAAGCTCGCGCCATTGATCGCGAACGCCGGCCCGGGACCCGCGAAGGCAACGAGAGCGCCAGCGAGCGGGGCAAGAACGATCTGAGAGATGACCGCCGCCGACCACAACGCTGAATTGGCTCCAACCACGTCGTCTTCTTCCACCAGCGCGGGGATGACACTCGAGGCGGCCGGATTGAAGAAGACCGAAAGACTCGAGAAGCCGAAGGCCGCCGCATAGATGAACCACAGCTGCCCGTGGGCGAAGGCAAGTCCGAAAGCGATCGCCGCACGCCCGAGGTCTGCGGCCACCATCACCTGAGTCCTGTGGAAGCGATCGACGACGTAGCCGGCGACGAAGCCAAGCAGGATCACCGGCACGATCTCGAACGCGACAGTGCCTGCGACCTTGATCCCGGATCCCGTCAGCCTGAACACAAGGATCACGAGAGCGACCGCGTTGAAGGTGTCACCCCATCGGCTGATGGTGTTAGCTATGAACAGTCGTCTGAAGCGCGGAGCTGCCAGAGCATTACGGATGGGAGACGGCGC
>JACCTS010000281.1 GCA_013812245.1 Rubrobacter sp. | reverse complement strand
CAGATCATGCACTAGCCGGAGGTCGGCCGAAGTGGAGCGTCTGCACCGAAGCAAACGCCTCAAAATACTTCTGGGGTGGTGACGCTGTTGCCGCTGCCCTTCCTGCTGCCGTTCCTGGCGGTCGTGCTCATCCTGGGCAATTTCTTCGCCATGCCCGTCCACTTCTACTTCTACGTGTGGCAGGCTCCCTCGGAGAACCACGGAGACGCGGCTTGAGCAGGCTCTCGAAGCTGGCGCTTGGCCTGGCGACCGTCTCGCCATTCTTCTTGATCGCGGCCTTCGTGGGGATACTCGTCGCCACGATACTTCTCTTCCCGGAAGCTTCGGCACAGAACTCGGAAGAGCTGCCGGACCAGTTCTTCGAGGTTTTCGCCCGGCACTTCGTTCTGTTGTTCGCGGCCATCGCCGCACTGTTCCTGGCGGTCATCCTGGCGATGGTTATTCCGCTTGTACTGGTGCTTCACGCGCTCTCCAGCGAGAGGATCGCGGAAGATCAGAAGACCAACTGGGTCGTCGTACTCCTCCTTGGCGGCATCCTCGTCGCACCCTTCTACTGGTACCTGTACGTCTGGCGAGATCCACCACCGGCGTAGAGCGTTTTGTCGGGCCTGAAGGCGGCTTTTCGGGAGACCTCATTGACCATTTGCCACTAGCCAGGTAATGGCGCACAATTGCGGCAGTTTGCACAGAGGAAGGGTGAAGGTACCGTAACCGCCGGGAGAAAACCGGCGTCGTAGCCAAACAGGGGACATTCACTGCGGGCGAGCTCAGACGTGGATGGGCGCAGGGGCCAACGGAGGTAGCGCGTCATAACGGTCCTACGGGGCCAGGGGGAGGAGCAGATATAGCTGCAGGAGCAGAAGCCCGCGGAGCCGAGACGGGTGGCCGGCTAAAGCGGGACGTGAGCACGATAGGGTTGCTCTTCGTCTGCCTGGGATCGGTTATCGGATCGGGGTGGCTCTTCGGAGCCCTGTACGCGATGCAAGTAGCGGGACCGGCGGCGATAATCTCCTGGGTGCTCGGCGCAGGGGTGATGCTGATCCTGGCCCTGGTTCACGCCGAAGTCGGGGGCATGTACCCCGTGGCGGGCGGTTCGGCCCGATACCCGCACTTCTCCTTCGGGAGCCTCGCGGGGTTCGCGAGCGGCTGGATCGTGTGGCTCGGGGCCGTCACGGTAGCGCCCATCGAGGTCGAGGCCGCGTTGCAGTACCTGACCCACTACTTCCACTGGCTCACCAAATCGGTAGGCGCTACAGCGGTCCTGACGCCGGCGGGCATCGCCATATCCGTCGTGTTGCTTGCGATATTCACCGTCATAAACCTCATGGGCATCAGCCAGCTTGCCAAATCCAACAACGCGATCATGGTGTGGAAGATTGCGATCCCCTTCCTCGCCATCGCGGTCATAATGATCCTGAAGTTCACGCCTTCCAACTTCACCGCCGCCGAGGGCTTCGCCCTTGATGGTCTCCCCGGAGTTCTGAGCGCCATAGCGATCGGGGGCATAATCTTCTCCTACCAGGGGTTCGAGCAGGCTATACAGTTCGGCGGGGAGACCCGCAACCCGGAGCGCAATATCCCGCTCGCCGTGATCGGCTCCATAGCTATAGGCGCTGTTCTGTACATAGGTTTGCAGATTGCTTTTCTCGGCGCTCTCAGCCCGGAGAACTTCAAGGACGGCTGGGCGAACCTCTCGTTCGCCGGGACGCCGGCCCTTTGCCGGCATAGCGACCACGCTGGGCGCCTCCTGGCTCGCGGTGCTTCTGTACATAGACGCAGCGGTCTCCCCAGCCGGGACGGGGTTGATCTACTCGGTGACCAGCGCACGGTTGTCCTACGCCCTGGCCCGCAACGGATATATCCCTGCCTCATTCGGACGCCTCAGTCAGCGCGGCGTGCCGATCGTTAGCATCGTCTTCGCCTTCATCATCGGTTGCATAATGTTCCTGCCGTTTCCGGGATGGCAACAGCTCGTTGGCTTCATCATCTCGGCGACCGTAATGGGATACGCGATGGTGCCGCTGGCTTTCGGCGCCCTCAGGCGCCAGGAGCCGGATCGCAGGCGGCCCTTCAAACTGCCGGCCGGTGGCGTGTTGGCGCCGGTTGCGTTCGTCGTGGCGAACCTGGTCATCTACTGGACCGGGTGGGAGATCCTCTGGAAGCTTCTCGTCGCCATCGCTCTAGGCTTCGTGCTGCTCGCCATAGCGTACTTCACCAACCAGGAGAGCGCGTCCCTGGACTGGAAGGCAGGCTCGTGGATGTTCCCTTACTTCATAGGGCTGGGAGTTCTCTCTTACCTCGGCCCGACGGACTTCACCGGCAAGGGTACATCCCATTCGGCATCGACATAGTTATCGTCGTGATCTTCAGCCTCGCCATTTACTACTATGCCATGTCAGTTCGCCTCAGCCCGGAAGAAGTACGGGAGCATGTTCAGGTCGCGAGGGAGGAAGCCGAGGAGCAGGAGGATCTCGCGGTCTGACGGCGAGGGAAGCGGGCTCTAAGGCCGCTCAGAGCGGTCCGAGGTCCTGATCTTCGGCCGAACAAGCCCCGCATCTCGGGGGATCGTTAGATTTCGGCGATTCCCCGAAGACACGAACTTCCAAAAGCCTGCGCCGCGTTGCGATTCGGGGTGTGGGAAGCTATCTTTGCCGGGCGTTCGTCCTATTTCGATGAGATCGGAGACCCCATGAAGACCAGGCCGGTTCTGGACCGCATACTCCCATACAACCCGCCGCGGCTGGGGGAGGAGATCCAGGTTGACCGCGGCTCCAGAGAGTTCGTGAAGCTGACCATGAACGAGCTCTCCTTCGGCCCGCTCCCGGAAGCCAGAGAAGCGATAGTCGAGTCCCTCTCCCGCGCCGGACGCTACCCAGACAGGGACTCCAGCCCGCTGAGGGAGGCCATAGCCGGGGCGAATCCCGGCGTCGCGCCCGAAAACATCGTGGTCGGTAATGGCTCCAGCGAGGTGTTGGTAGACCTGATGCAGACGCTGGAGCGTCCGGGAGAGGTCGTCGTCCCGTGGCCCTCCTTCCCCTTCTACGTATCGTCGGCGAGCGTCGTTGGGCTCCGGGTCCAGAAGGCGGAGTTGGACGCGAACCACAAGGCCGACCTGGACGCTCTGCTCTCGGCGGTCACGGATGAGACGCGGGCCGTGATCCTTTGCAACCCTAACAACCCTTCGGGCACGTACCATCCCCTCTCCGAGGTGCGGGCTTTCGCGGAAGCATTGCCTGATGACGTGCTCCTGATCCTGGACGAAGCCTACTACGAGTTCGTGGGAGACCCCCTGTACGAAGGGTCCCACAAACTCGCACTCGAATCGGAGAACGTCGTCTCCTCGCGCACCTTCTCCAAGGTGCACGGCCTTGCGGCCTTCCGCATCGGCT
>JACCTS010000559.1 GCA_013812245.1 Rubrobacter sp. | reverse complement strand
GGGTAGAGGTCAAAACGTTGGCCGAGCAGGCAGGCCGGCTATACAGGTCGCGTAAGGGTTTCACCGAGGCCATGGTCATGAAGGCGCTCGCCGAGCAGGGTTTCTACCGGCGCGAGCAACGCAGCTTTCTGGGGATCATCCCTTTCCAGCGTTGGGCGCTCACCCGTTCGGGGGAGGTCGCGAAGGCGCAGCTTACGGTAACTATGCGTCTCGGCGAGTCGCAATTCGGACGTTGGGTGGACCGGCAGCCTAACCGGGCTCTGGCATACCTCGGGCTGGTGGGGCCAGCGATCCTGCTCATGGAGCCCCTACAACCAGATCTCCGGCGCCTGCGCGAGGAGCACGAGAGGTCCGGCAATACCGGCGATAGCGGCGATAGCGGCGATAGCGGCGGTGGAGGAGGAGGGGGCGACGGATCGGAAGGTGAGGGATCGCCCCAGGAAGATGCGATGGACTTCGGCGATCTGGATCTGGGCTTCGGGAGCTTTGATCTCGACTTCGACGTACTCGGCGACCTCGACGGCGCCTTCGACGCTATAGATTCGGGCGTGGACGCCGGAGGAGGCGACGGTGGCGGCGGGGATGGAGGGGGCGATGGCGGAGGCGGGGGAGACTGAGGTGGATGTTGCCGGTCGCGGGCGCCTGATGGAATGCGGACGGGGCCGATGAAAGCCCCACGCTCCATACTCGCCGTCCCCGCGAACAACCTCCGGATGGTCGAAAAAGCCCTCGCTTCAGAGGCCGACACCGTCTTCCTCGATCTCGAAGACGCCGTCGCCCCCGACAACAAGGCCGACGCCAGGAAGGAAATCGTCCGTGCGCTTCAGGAATTCGACTGGCGCGGCAGGCCCACCACGTTCAGAATCAACGCCCTCGACACGCCATGGTGGTACCAGGATATGATCGAGGTCACGGAGGAAGCCGGAGGCTCGCTCGATACCCTCATTATTCCCAAGGTTCGTCGTCCGGCGGACCTGCACGCGGCGGACGTTCTGCTCGCCGGGCTGGAGATGGCCGGCGGCCTGGAACCAGGAAAAGTGCGGATCGAAGCCCAGATAGAGAACGCCGAAGGGCTCGTCAACGCGGACGGCATCACCGGCGCCACGGGGCGGCTGACCGCACTGCACTTCGGACCTGGCGACTTCGCGGCAAGCCTCCGCATGCCCTTGCGAAGCATCGGCACGATGGACGAGTGGGACGCGGCGTATCCCGGCCACCGCTTCCACTACGCCATGCAGCGCATCGTGGCCGCCGCCCGCGCCGCCGGGCTGCGTGCCCTGGACGGACCCGTAGCTAATTATGGGGACGAGGAAGGGCTTCGAGAGAGCTGCAAGATCGCTCGTTCCCTCGGCTTCGACGGCAAATGGTGCATTCATCCGGCCCAGATCCGGATCGTCAACGAGATCTTCTCGCCATCGGACGAAGAAATCGAGTGGGCGCGGAAGGTCGTCGACGCCTACGAGGAAGCGAATGCGGCCGGGAGCGGCGCGATCAGCGTGGACGGCCAGATGGTCGACGCGGCTTCGATCAGGATGGCCCGCAACACGCTGGACGTCGCCGGAGAGTCCGGTGGATGAAGACCGGAGCGCTCGAGAGTAAGATGCGCGCTATGACGATGATGGATAGATCACGTACAGGCACCATGATGGTAGCTACGGGTTCCCTCACGGTAGTCACGGGCTCGATGTTCTCTGGGAAGACGGAGGAGTTGATCCGGCGCGTCCGCCGTGCCCTGTACGCCCGTCGCAGGGTCCAGGTCTTCAAGCACGCGCTGGAGACCCGCCCGGACGACCTGGAGGAGATCCGCTCGCACGACGGCAATCCCTACGAGGCCGTCCCCGTCTCTTCCAGCGGGGAGTTGCTGGAGCGCGTCCGACCCGACACGGACCTGGTGGCTATCGAGGAGGCGCAGTTCTTCGACGACGGGATTCTGGAGGCCTGCGAAAGCCTCGCCGACGCGGGGTACGAGGTGATCGCCACCGGCCTCGACATGGATTTCCGGGGCGAACCTTTTGGGAGGATGCCCGCGCTGCTCTCCGTGGCCGACGAGATCGTGAAGCTGCGGGCCATCTGCGCGGTGTGCGGCCGTGAGGCGTCGCGCTCGCAGCGTCTCATAGACGGGGTGCCCGCTCCGGCCTCCGCACCGACGATCCTGGTCGGCGCCCAGGAGAGCTACGAGGCTCGTTGCCGCCACCATCACGAGGTGCCGCGATGAGCCCCGAAGGACGGACACCGGAGAAGTGGACGGGACGGCTGGTGGCGGTGACGCTCGCCATCCGCAACCCCGACGAGTTCGTGGCCCGGCTGGACGAGACGAACGAGCTAGGGGTCGCCCTGACACTCTCGCCTTCGTCTCAGGGGGTCGCCACCTTCTATCCGTGGGTGGCTGTGCGCAGGCTACGCCTGATCGAAGAGAACGAAGAGCCACGTCCCGGTCCCGCGCGAAGGGTGCCGGGAGACCCTGGTTGGTTTAGCTGATCCACGGGTCGCGTTGGTTCTTCCGGCAGGTTCGTAGAAAGACGAGGGACGGAGCGAATGCCGCGTAGCTGGGTCATAATCCTCATAATTATCTGCATGGCCCTCAACGGGGCCGGGTTCTTGTGGCACCTCTTCGAGCCCGTACCGCTCTATGACGAGATCGCGCACTTCATCACGCCGTTCGTGCTGGTAGCGGTTGTGGCGGAGATTATTTACCGGAGAGGTGGTGACGACGAATTCTTCGACACGCCGCGCCACGCGATCATCACGGGCGCCGCCATCGGGTTCGGCGGCGCCGCGGGTTGGGAACTGGTGGAGGTCGTGCTCGACCTCATGGGTATCCCCATCTCCCACGCCATTCCCGACACGCTCTTCGACGTGTTCTTGGGCATCGCGGGCGGGGCAACCGGGGCGTGGGCCGCTGACCGGTATCTGGATCGGCTCTTCGGACGCTCGCGCACCGATCCTGACCGGCCACGGGTCCGCAAGCGCGGTTCGTAATTGATCGAGAAGATGCCCGACAATGAGGTAGTACGCTGACCGAGTCGATCGGGACGTTATTACGTCTTTGCGGCGAGCGTAGCCGGCTCGGGAAGCGGGAAGAGGCCGAGGAAGCGCTCTACCGCCGACCCGTCGCCCTCGATCTTCACGTCCCCGGAACGTAGCGCCTCGGCGAGGGGGCGTCCTTCGTAAACCATCCTTGCCAGCGCGTTGGAATCAGCCTCAATGATCGCATCGGGGCGCTCCGCGCTCCCACGTTCGACCTCGAAGCGTCCTTCGGCTACTTCGGCCCGGAAGTGATCGTCACCAAATCGCAACTCGTAGGTAGCTTCGAGACCTTCGGCGGCGTCCGAGTCGAACATCGTCCTGAAAGACAGGATAAGCGAATCGATGCCGAGCGCCGCGTCGCGGGGCTTGGATGGAGAACGGGCTCCCCAGCGCCCGAGCCGGATGATGACCGGCTCCAGCTCCTTCCCCCAATCCGTCAACTCGTACACCCTGGAAGCCGCCGGCGGTGGCAGCTTTCTACGCCGCACCACCCCAACTTCCTCCAGGTCCCGCAATCGCTGGGCGAGGACGTTGGGGCTCGCATTTGGCAGGCCCGCCCGCAGATCCGTGAAACGTTTCGGTCCCAGCAGCAGTTCCCGGACCACCAGCAGCGCCCAGCGCTCGCCCACCAGGTCTAGCGCGTGCGCCGCCGCGCATCCATCGTCGTACGTGCGCGTTGTTGCCATGAAGAAGAGTTTATCACCGTAAGTCCTGATGTTCAATTATTTGGTCGCATATCAAAATTTTATAGTTGTTTTTTAGGACTAGTACCGTATTCTCCAACTAATGGTACTGGACCTTCGGGAAATGGAGTAGAGGGATATGACGGAGCAGGGAAACGGAACGCGCGGGGAGCGGCCATCCGGGCCAACAGGTGGGGGGCAACGTTGGATCTCGCTCTACGTGCTTTGCGCGGGGATGCTCATGATCGTACTCGATGCCACGGTGGTGAATGTGGCGCTGCCGGCTATTCAGGACGACCTCGGCTTTTCGCAGTCGAGCCTCGCCTGGGTGGTAAACGCGTACCTGATCTCCTTCGGTGGTTTGCTACTGCTCGCCGGACGTCTCGGAGACCTCGTCTCTCGCAGAGGCATCTTTCTGGCTGGCCTCGGGGTGTTCACCGTGGCATCGCTGCTTTGTGGATTGGCGCAGGGCCAGGTGATGCTGGTCGCGGCGCGCTTCGTCCAGGGTGTCGGTGGCGCGATGACTTCTGCGGTAATTCTCGGCATGATAGTCACCATGTTCCCCGAGCCCCGCGAACAGGCGAAGGCCATAGGCGTGTTCGCCTTCGTCGCCTCCGCTGGCGGGGCGATCGGCCTGCTGGTAGGTGGGGTGCTGACGCAGTCCATAAGCTGGCACTGGATCTTCTTTGTGAACGTGCCCGTGGGGATCGCGACGGCGGCGCTCGCCTGGCGGCTGATCGAAGCGGATAAAGGCATCGGGTTCGGTGACGGCGCGGACGTATCGGGCGCTGCCCTGATCACCGGCTCGCTTATGCTCGTCGTCTATACGATAGTCAATCCGGCCGCCGAGTACGGATGGACCTCCGGCCGCACCCTGGTTCTCGGCGCGCTCTCGCTCGCGCTGCTCGTGGCCTTCGTCGTTCGTGAGGCTACGGCGCGCAGCCCGCTCGTGCCGCTGAGGATCTTCCGCTCCCGCAACGTCACGGGGTCGAACCTGATCCAGGTTCTCAGCGTCGCCGGTATGTTCGGGATGTTCTTCCTCGGCGCGCTGTACCTGCAACGCATCCTCGGCTACGATGCCCTGCAGACCGGGCTCGCGTTCCTGCCCGTCACGGTCATCATGGGAATCCTCTCGGTTCGCTATACAGACCGGCTTGTCATGCGCTTCGGCGCAAGGACGATGGTGCTCGCCGGTCTCGCGTTGTTGATGGCGGGCCTTGCCCTGTTCACCCAGGCTCCGGTCGAAGGAAACTACGCCTACCACGTATTCCCGGTGATGGTCCTCCTCGGAACCGGGGCCGGGCTCTGCTTCCCGGCGCTAATGACGCTGGCCATGTCCGGGGCCACGCAGGATGACGCTGGTCTGGCGTCCGGCCTGATCAACACGACCGCGCAGGCCGGAGGCGCGTTGGGCCTGGCCGTGCTCGCGACCTTTTCGGTGTCGCGCAGCGGCGCCCTGATCGAGAACGGCGAGCCCGCCGTGTCTGCGTTGACGAGCGGATACCACCTCGCCTTCGGGATCGGGGCCGCCCTCGTCATGGTCGCCATCGCCGTCACTTTGACGGTGCTCGAGCCCGAGCGTCAGGCCGAACCCGAGGCCGACGTGGACCCCGCTGAATGCGAGGCGGCATGAAGGCCGCCGACTATGACGAGAAGCAAAGCTCGGGTCGGAGGTAGATGGCGTATGACGAAGAGACACGTGCTGTTCGTCCACGGTGGTGGCGGGGAAGCGTACGAGGGGGATGACAACCTCGCCCGGAGTTTGTGGGAAGCGCTTGGTCCTGACTTCGAGGTGCGGTACCCGCAGATGCCAGATGGGGCAGCGCCCCAGTACAGAGCGTGGAGTGGCCAGATCTCCCACGAGCTCTCCGCCCTGGATGGCGAGGTGGTCCTCGTTGGGCACTCGCTCGGCGGCTCCATCCTCCTGAAGCACCTCTCCGAAGAGCGGGTGGAGAAGCCCATCGCCGGTGTGTTCCTCATCGCGACTCCCTACTGGGGAACGACGGACTGGGAGGTCGGCGAGTTCGAGTTGCGGGAAGACTTCACGGCGACGCTTCCAGAGGACATACCGATGTTTCTCTACCACAGCCGCGACGACGAAGTGGTGCCGTTCGGGCACCTCGCTCTGTACGCCGGGAGGCTCCCGCAGGCGACCATTCGGGTGTTCGACGCTCGCGGACATCAGTTCGGCGACGACCTGTCCGAAGTGGCCGAGGATATCGGAAGACTTTAGAGGAGGAAGAGCATGCTGCTTGAGAACAAGAACGCTGTGATCTACGGTGCGGGAGGGGCGATAGGCGGTGCTGTCGCAAGGACCTTCGCGAGCGAGGGGGCCAGGGTGTTCCTCGCCGGCCGCACCCGTGAGTCACTGGAGACAGTAGCCGACGACATCAAGGTAGCGGGCGGCCAGGCCGACGTAGCCGTGGTCGATGCTCTCGATAGGCAGGCCGTTGATGAGCACGTCGGTGACATCGTGGAGCGGGCAGGAAGCATCGACGTATCTTTCAATGCCATCTCCATCCAGGACGTACAGGTGATCCCGCTCGCAGAGATGTCGCATGAGGATTTTGTACGGCCGATCTCTATCGGGACGACGACGCATTTCCTGACCGCCACTGCGGCGGCGCGGCACATGGCCCGTCAGGGCTCCGGCGTGATCCTCACGCTTTCCTCGTCGGCCGTCCGTGCATTCATCCCCGGCGTCCACGTTGGAGGCTTCGGGATCGCCGGCACGGCCATCGAGGCGTTCACCAAGCAGCTCGCGGCGGAACTGGGTCCGCAGGGAATCCGTGCTGTCTGTCTGCGGTCCGAGGGTATCCCCGAGAGTTGGGAAGACGCCTCGACCGAGGAGTGGTCGGCTCCACCAGAAGAGATCGAGGTGTTTCTCAAGCAGAGGTCTTTGCTGGGACGGGTGACGACGCTGTCCGACGTTGGCAACGCGGCGGCGTTCCTGGCCTCGGATCTGGCGGGCGCGACTACCGGCACCGTCTTCAACCTTACCAGTGGCTCTGTCGTAGACTAGAAGATCAGGGGGAAACGCTCGTGAACGACCTTCAGCAGCAAATCCAGGAAGCCATCGACGGGCTGGTCGAATCGGGAACCGAGCGCGGCTTGCAGACCGCCGTGTACCGTCACGGCGAGCAGGTAGTGGACGCCGTCTCGGGCCTCGCCGACCCGGAGACCGGACGGCCGGTCGCGCCGGACACGCCGTTCTACGCCTACTCCGTCGGAAAAGCCGCGACCTCAGCTGTCGCACACGTGCTCGTGGAGCGCGGACTTTTCGGCTACGACACCCCGGTCGTCGCGATGTGGCCGGAGTTCGGCGCGCACGGCAAGGAATCCGCGACCGTGCGGCACGTCCTGACACACACGGTCGGAGTGCCAGGAATACCGGACAACACGACGCCCGAGGACCTGTGCGACTGGAACAAGATGTGTGCCGCCATCGCCGACTCCGAGCCCTGGTGGGAGCCTGGCGCCAAGATCGCCTACCATGCTTATACGTTCGGCTACATCGTCGGGGAGATCGTGCGGCGGGCTACGGGCAAGCCCATCTCACAGGTGCTCCGCGAGGAAGTGGCCGGGCCGCTCGGGGTAGAGGATGAAGTCTACTTCGGGATGCCGGAGTCCGAACATGGCAGGCTCGCCCGCCTGGAAGACGTGGAAGGCAGTGCGGAGTTCCTCGCCTCGATGCCTGACGATGCTCCTTTCTTCAAGCTCGGGCCGCGGGCGACGATCCCGACAGCCGAGTTCGGCAACCGCCCTGACATCCTGAAGGCCGACATCCCAGCCGGAGGCAAGGTCACCGCGCGTGGAATAGCCCGCATCTACGCCGCGTTGATGGACGAGGTGGACGGTGTCAGACTTGTCTCGCCGGAGCGGTTGCGTGAGATCTCCGCAGGAACGTTCACGGGCATGGATCAGATAATGGGTTTCCCGACAACCTGGGCGCTCGGTTACTCGGTCGGACAACTCGGGGCGGACCCGAGAGTGAGGAGGAGCGTGCTCGGAGTTGGGGGCGTCGGTGGAAGCTACGCCTGCGCCGACACCGCAACAGGCGTAGCGTGGGCCCTGACGAAGAACAGGCTCACCGCCGACTTTGCCGCTTCGGAGCTGATCTCTGGGATCGTGGCAAAGGTTGTTGCTAAATGACAGTCGGTAACTTGAAGGGAGAGGAATGAGCATGGAATTCCAACTCGAAGTGGTTCCGGTTCCCGTCACGGACGTGGACCGGGCGAAGAGCTTCTACAGCGAGAAAGTCGGGTTCATCGTCGACCTCGACACTCCCCTCGGCGATGGTATGCGCCTCGTTCAGTTGACGCCGCCCGGATCGGCATGCTCCATCCACCTCAACACCGCGCTCGACGTACCGCCGGGGGTGCTGGAGGGCTTGCTGCTCATGGTCTCTGACATCGAAGCGGCCCGCGCCGCGCTCGTTGATCGGGGCGTGGACGCCAGCCCCGTCCGGCGCATGGAAGACGGTGTCTGGGTCGAGGGGCGGGGTGGAGATTGGAACTCGTTCGTCTTCTTCAGCGATCCGGACGGCAACGGCTGGGTCTTGCAGGAGCGCCCCGCCCGCGACTGATGCCGCGGCGCGAAGAAACCGTGAAAGGAGGATGAACGTGGGGAAGGTAGGTACGGGGTTCTCGACGTCGCTGGACGGCTTCATCGCCGATCCGGAAGGTAATGTCGGGCAGCTCTTCGATTGGTACTTTAGCGGCGACACAGAGTACGGAACGCCGGGCGGCAGGATGACGCTCAAGGTCTCATCGGCCAGCGCCGAGCTTCTCCGGGAGTCGCACGGAACGACGGGCGCGCTGGTGGTGGGACGTAGGCACTTCGATCAAGCCTGCGGGTGGAGCGGCAGGCACCCTATGGACGTGCCGGTCTTCGTCGTCACTCATGCGGTCCCCGAGGAATGGGTCTACGAAGGATCACTCTTCACCTTTGTCACGGATGGCGTAGAGAGCGCCGTCGAACAAGCGAAATCGATCGCGGGCGACAAGGACGTGGGCGTGGGCGGGGCGGACGTGGCGCAGCAGGCCATCAAGGCGGGGCTGGTCGACACAATAGGCGTTGAGCTGGTGCCCGTCCTGCTGGGAGATGGCATCCGGTTTTTCGACAATCTGGGATCCGAGCTGATAGACCTGGAATGCACGCGGGTGATCGAAGGTTCCGGGGTCACGCACCTCCGGTTCCGCTTAGTAAAGGAAGACTGACATGAGAAAGCTGAGCGCATTTGAGTTAATGTCGCTGGACGGCGTCACGCAGTCGCCGGGAGAGTGGGCTTTCTCTTACTCCGACGACGAGATGGAGAAAGAGAATACGGCGGGGATGGCCGCGTCGGACGCATTGCTGCTGGGGAGAAAGACGTACGAGGAGTTTGCTTCCTTCTGGCCCCACCAACCGGGGGGCACGCAAATGGTGGACTACATAAACAGCGTACGTAAGTATGTTGTCTCGACGACGTTGGAGGAGCCGTTGGAGTGGAATAATTCGACCCTGATCCAGGGTGATTTCGCGGAAGAGATAACCAGGCTGAAACGGCAGCCCGGCAAGAACATTACGATCCCGGGTAGCGTCACCCTGGTCCGGTCGCTGATACGAGGCGGGCTCCTGGACGAGCTTCAGCTCATGGTGCATCCTGTGGTTTTGGGAAGCGGGAAGCGCCTCTTCGATGAAGATGGGGAGCGGAAGTCGCTCGAACTCGTAGACTCGAAAACGTTCAGCACGGGGGTCGTATCTCTCACTTACCAGCCTTCGGCGGAACAGGATTCTTGAGGTGAAGGGCCATGGCGAAGGAAGACGAAACATGGACGGGAAAATGGAAGTGGAGACGATCTCGGAAGTTGACCGCGCTGGAGACTTCTACGCGGAGAGGGTCGGGGTCAACGTAGCCATAGACCATAGGATCGGCGGCGAGATCAAATGCCGCGGTCAGCACGAGAAAGAAGCATATGATGCGTAAGCTCATCGTCAGCAACATCACGTCACTGGACGGCTACTACGAGGGACCGGACAAAAACGTCATGGCCCTGTTCGACTATCGCTTCGAAGCGTACCCAACGGACGAGAGCTTCGACGCCTACAACGCCGAACGCCTGCGTGCGGCCGATACCTTGTTGCTGGGACGTACTTCGTACGACGGGTTCAAGAGTTTCTGGCCGTCTGTGGCCGACGATCCAGACGCCAGGCCCATCGAGCGGGAGATTTCGCGGCTCAACAACGCCATAGACAAAGCGGTCGTGTCCGACAGCCTGACCCCGGAGGATACGGAACCGTGGCGCAACACCCGCATCATCAGCCGGGGAGATGCTCACGAGCAGATCGCCGAACTCAAACGCCAGCCAGGCAAAGACATTCTGGTCTTTGGTAGCCGTACGCTCTGGAACGACTTGCTGGCTTATGGTCTGGTCGACGAACTGCACCTCATGATCAGCCCTGTCGTCTTGAGCACTGGCACGCCAACCTTCGCTACTCAGCCGGGTGGTTCGCTTCGGCTCACCGGCACGCGTACGTGGGAGGGATCTGGGATCGTGTTGGTTCGGTACGAGGCTAGCCGCAAGTAGATGTGAGGATAGAGAAGAACCACGGTCCTGAAGCAAAGTAAAGGAGGAGCGTTATGGATTGGAAGATCGAAGTGGTGACCATCCCCGTCTCGGACCAGGATCGCGCCATAGATTTCTACGCCGGGAAGGTCGGATTTACGGTGGATATCGACCACAGGATCAACGACGAGACCCGCCTTGTCCAACTCACCCCGCCGGGATCCGCGTGTTCGGTTCACCTTCAGACTCCCGGGATGGGCATGGAACCGGGCTCCCTGTCCAATGTGTTCCTGGTCGTCAATGACCTGCGCGCCGCCCGCGCCGAGTTGATGGAGCGGGGCGTGGACGTGGGCGAGCTGCAGGTCTTCGACGACGGCTCGTACCGTACGGCCAGGGAGGGAGAGAATCTCGACCTCGTCGGGTGCGTGTTCTTCAGCGACCCTGACGGTAACCGCTGGTGCGTGCAGCAGATACCGGCCCGTAGCTAGCAGAGGGAAACGAAAGGAGTAGACATGGGCAAGGTAACGTCGGGGCTCACGATGTCGCTGGACGGGTTCATCGCCGCCCCCAACGATGGGCCGGAGAATCCGCTGGGCGAGGGAGGTATGCGGCTCTTCGACTGGTATTCGAGCGGCGATACCGACTACGTCGTGCCGAGTGGCGGGATGACGTTCAAGGTCTCGCCGGAGAGTGCCGAGATGTTGCGCGAGGCGTTCTCCTCGATAGGGGCGATCGTAACGGGACGAAGGACGTTCGACATCACGAACGGATGGGGTGGTCGGCATCCTCTCGACGTCCCGATCTTCGTCCTCACCCACTCCGTCCCAGACGGATGGGACTATGAAGGGTCACCGTTCACCTTCGTGACGGACGGCGTGGAGAGCGCGGTCGAACAGGCCAGGGCTGCAGCTGGCGAGAAGAACGTCGCGGTGGGCGCGGCGAGTCTCGTCCAGCAGTGTCTCAAGGCAGGGCTGCTGGATGAAGTACACGTAGACGTTGTGCCCGTGCTGCTCGGCGGGGGCATCAGGCTATTCGATAACCTGGGGGCGGAGCACATCGAGCTGGAGAGGACCAGGATCATAGAAGATCCAGACGTGACCCACATGACCTTCCGGGTCGTCAAGTAGGGGAAAGGAGAACCAGAGTGAGAAAACTGGTTGTATCGGAATTCGTCTCGCTGGACGGGGTGATGGAAGACCCGATGTGGACCTTCCAGTTCGGGAGCCCCGAGCAGGAGAAGTTCAAGCTCGACGAACTTTTCGCCTCCGACGCGCTCCTTCTCGGGCGCGTGACCTTCGAGGGGTTTGCTTCGGCGTGGCCGTCCATGTCCGACGAGGCCGGGTTCGCCGACAGGATGAACAGCCTTCCCAAGTACGTCGTCTCCACGACGCTGGAGGAGCCGCTTGAGTGGAACGGTTCCCTCATAGATGCTGGCAACCTCGCTGAGGAGATCGGCAGGCTCAAGGAGCAGGACGGGGACGACATCCTCGTTGGGGGAAGCGCGACGCTCGTGAACGCCCTGTTGCAGCACAACCTCATGGACATGCTCCATCTCATGGTCTTCCCGGTCGTGGTCGGGGGCGGCAGGAAACTCTTCGAGGGGGGCGTGGAGAACAAGGCGCTCAAGCTCGTGGGTACACAGACGTTCTCCACCGGGGTCGTCGTCCTGACCTACGAACCGCAGCGCGGCGAGTAGACGGAAGCTCTCCATGGTGGCTGGCGAATGCTACTTTCGTGCATACGGATAGGGGGAATCGAACTGCATGAGTAGAAGCGGAAACAGCGGACCCACGTCCGGCTCGAACCGAAAGAGGTTGCCATGAGCCAACCTCGCACCGGCACTCTGAAGGTTCCGGACGCCACGTTGCACTATGAGGTCCTTGGTGACGGACCCGTCCTTCTGCTCATCCCGGGCGGTCCCGCGGACTCGGAGGCTTTTGCTTCCATCAAGGGCGTGCTGTCCGACCGGTACACGGTGATCACCTACGACCCGCGGGGGCTATCCCGCAGTCCGTTCGATGGCGAAGCCCAGGACACTTCGGTCCAGACCTTCGCCGACGACGCGCATCGCCTGCTGGCGGCGGTCGGCGACGAGCCGGCATATGTGCTCGGCAACAGCGGCGGTGCTTTGGTCGGCTTAGATCTGTTGACCCGGTACCCGGAGCAGGTGCGGGCCTTGATCGCCCACGAACCACCGCTGTCCCTCCTGCTCGACGACGCTGACGAGCACGCCAGGTTCGGGCGCGAGGTTCACGACACCTATCGCTCCGAAGGTGTCGGTCCGGCGATGGGTAAGTTCCTCGCTTTGACGGGGCTGGATAGGGGGTCACCGCAGCCTCCCGCCGATCCGCCACCGGAGATGGCCGAGGCGATGGCCCAGATGCAGAAGAATCTAGATTTCTTCCTCGGACATATGTTCATCGCGCTCGGTGAATATACGCCGGATATCTCCCTGCTCCGGTCACGGCCGGTCACGGTGGCCGCGGGTGAGGACTCGGAGGGACAGCTACCATACCGCGCCGCCGTGGCGCTGGCTGAACAGCTGGGGCAGGAGATCGTCATCTTCCCCGGTGATCACGGCGGGTTCGGCAGCCATCCAGAGGCTTTCGCCAGACGCCTCGATGAGGTATTCAGCGCCTATTGAGCCACGACTTGCGTACCAGCGGGTCCAGGTTCGAACGACCCGCAAACGAGAGACCGGATCCAGACAACTGAGGATCGGAAGGAGACGAAATGACAACCCCGGCGCAGGGTCAGACCGGATACGCTCCGGTGAACGGCCTGGATCTTTACTACCAGATCCACGGCGAGGGAGAACCCCTGATCCTGCTTCACGGCGGCGTCGGAGCCATCGAGATGTTCGGCGAGGTATTGCCAATGCTCGCCGAAGGACGACAGGTTATCGGCGTGGACCTTCAGGCGCACGGACGCACGGCGGACGTGGATCGTCCGATGGCGTTCGAGGCGATGGCGGATGACGTAGCAGCCCTGATCGAACACGTCGGCTTCGGAAAAGCCGATGTCATGGGCTACTCCCTCGGCGGCGGGGTCGCCCTGCGAACGGCGATCCAGCATCCCGAGGTCGTGAGGAAGCTCGTGCTCGTCTCGACCCCGTTCAAGCGCGATGGATGGTACCCGGAAGTCCGCGCCGGAATGGAACAGATGGGTCTCGAGGCCGCCGAGCCGATGAAGCAAACCCCGATGTACGGGCTCTATTCTGCTGTCGCACCGAGGCCCGAAGACTGGCCCGTGCTGCTGACCAAGCTAGGCGAGCTTCTTCGGCAAGACTACGACTGGTCGGGAGAAGTGGAGGAGATTGAGACGCCGACCATGATCGTGGCCGGCGACGCCGACAGCGTCCGCACGTCGCACGCGGTGGAGTTCTTCGAGTTGCTTGGCGGCGGCAGGCAAGATGCTGGATGGGACGGCTCCGGCATGTCTGACGCCAGGCTCGCCATCCTGCCGGGCACGACGCACTACGACATCTTCGCTTCCCCCGCTTTGGCAGCCGCCGTCGCGCCGTTCCTGGACGCGCCAGGACCATGAGAAAGAGATGACCGAGATCGATTCCGGCGGTGGAGGAGGTGCGCGATTGAGCGGCGAAGAGAAGAAAAGCGACCTTCCAGACGGGTTGGGCAGACCGGCGCGACGGGTGCTCGCCGGGGCCGGATACGTGCGGCTCGCTCAGTTCACCGGGGTCAGCGAGGCCGAGGTCCTGCGGTTGCACGGCATGGGACCGAAGGCGCTGGGTCAGATCCGTAGCGCCCTCGCCGCCAGAGGCCAAACTTTCGCGACCGGACAGGGGAGTGAGAAGGGATGAAGAAGACCTATCACGGCAGTTGTCACTGCGGCGCGGTTCGCTTCGAGTGCGACCTGGATCTCACGGAAGTAACCAGCAAGTGCAACTGTTCGATCTGCTCGAAGTCGAGGTTCTGGAAAGCTATCGTCAAAGCCGACGAATTCGAGCTGCTGCAGGGAGAAAATGCTCTCTCGGAATACAGCTTCGGCAGCGACACCATCCATCACCTCTTCTGCAGCCACTGCGGCGTCAAGACGTTTGGACGAGGCTACATCGAAGAACTTGGCGACTTCTACGCGGTCAACGTCATGTGCCTGGACGACGCCACAACCGAAGAACTAGCGCAGGCGCCCGTCGTTTTCGAGGATGGCAGGAACAACGACTGGGGGTCGGTGCCGGCCGAGACCAGTCATCTCTAGCAGACAACCCGAATCGAAGGAGATCAACGTGACGGAAAACAATGCGAATCTTCCGCAAGTAGTGTCGCGAGACGAGTGGCAGGACGCCCGCAAAGAGCTACTCGCCAGGGAGAAGGAACTCACCAGGCAGCGAGACGCTCTCAACGCCGAGCGCCGTAGGCTGCCAATGGTCAGGGTCGAGAAGGACTACGTATTCGAAGGCCCGGACGGGCAAGCCAGCCTGCTTGACCTGTTCGAGGGACACCATCAGCTCATCGTCTACCACTTCATGTTCGATCCGAGCTGGGAAGAGGGCTGTCAGAGTTGCACGGCCTGGGTCGACCACATCGCGCGGGGCCACCTCACTCATCTGCATGCCCGTGACACGTCGTTCGCCGTCGTCTCCCGCGCGCCGCTGGAGAAGATCGAAGCGTACAAAGCGAGCAAGGGCTGGACCTTCCCCTGGTACTCCTCGTACGGCAGCGACTTCAACTACGACTTCCACGTGACGCTCGACGAGTCGGTCGCCCCCATCGAGTACAACTACCGAACCAGGGCCGAGCACGAGCAGGCGGGCACATCCTACTACGTCGAGGGCGAGCAGCCTGTCGAGCAACCTGGACTTAGCTGTTTCCTGCGCGATGACGAGAGCGCCTTCCACACCTACTCGACATATGGCCGCGGCGGCGAAACCGTCGGCGGGTCGTACTACTTTCTCGACCTGACCGCGCTTGGGCGGCAAGAAGGATGGGAGGAGCCGAAGGGCCGCTCGGGAGACGCGCATGGCGCAATCCCGGCTTTCTCGTCGTAAACCACGACCGTAACCTCCCATGACCTCGAAGGAGAACCGAAATGAGCGATGAGCCCAGAGGCGCCTACGC
Source organism: Rubrobacter sp. (assembly GCA_013812245.1). Lineage (GTDB taxonomy): Bacteria > Actinomycetota > Rubrobacteria > Rubrobacterales > Rubrobacteraceae > JACDGB01. The sequence goes on along the minus strand of JACCTS010000559.1, from coordinate 884 downwards.
AGCGGTGAACGGCCTCGATATGTACTACGAGATCCACGGCACGAGGCAACCGCTGGTCGTGCTGCACGGCGCCTACATGTCCACAGGCCTGATGGGAGAGATAGTGTCTTCGTTCGCCGAGATGCGGCAGGTTATCGCCGTGGACTTGCAGGGACATGGACGTACCGCCGACGTGGATCGCCCGCTCTCCTACGAGCACATGGCGGACGACGTGGCCGCCCTGTTGCGGCACCTAGAGATCGAGAAGGCCGACGTTTTCGGTTACAGCATGGGCGGTGGCGTCGCCATTCAGGTCGCCATCCGGCACCCCGAGGTCGTGCGCAAGCTGGTGGCAGCTTCAGCCACCTTCAACAGCGGCGGCGCGCACCCCGAGATGTTCGAGATGATCGAGACCATCACGCCGGAACTCTTCGAGGGAAGTCCGTGGAAGGAAGATTACGACAGGGTAGCGCCGAACCCCGGGGACTTCCCCAGGCTGGTCGAGAAGCTGAAGCATCTCGACCTGACGCCCCAGGACTGGCCGCCGGAGAGCATCCGTGGGATCCCGGCACCGACCATGGTCGTCATCGGGGACTCCGACGCCACCCGTCCCGAGCACGCGGTCGAGATGTTCCGGTTGCTCGGCGGCGGCGTGATGGGCGACCTCGCCGGCCTGCCCCGCGCCCGGCTTGCGGTGCTGCCCGGCACCTCGCACCTCGGGATGCTGGAGCGTACAGACTGGCTGCTTCCGATGATCGTCGAGTTCCTCGACGCGCCGATGCCAGAGACCGGCTGATACGGTAGGCGAAGCATGACGCACATCATCGACATAGCCGACCCGGCGCGTGGCGAGGACGCCAATGAGTTTCAGGGATACCACCACGACGCCGGCGTCTCGTTCATCG
>JACCTS010000557.1 GCA_013812245.1 Rubrobacter sp. | reverse complement strand
GGATTTGATGAAGCCCGGCTCCTCCGTGGTGGGGCTGGACTTCGACGCGCAGGTGGCCTGGCCCGCATACGACTGGATGGGCGTGGCGAAGGCCGCCCTGGAATCCACCTCCCGCTACCTGGCCCGCGACCTCGGGGAGCGCGGCATCCGGGTCAACCTCGTTTCAGCCGGCCCCGTAAAGACCCTGGCCGCCAAAGGCATCAGCGGCTTCGAGAGCATCGAGGGCGAGTGGGGCCGTCAGGCGCCGCTGGGCTGGGACACCGCAGACCCCGAACCCGTCGGACGGGCCGTCGTGAGCCTACTCTCCGACTGGTGGCCCGCCACGACCGCGGAGATCATCCACGTAGACGGTGGATACCACGCGATGGGAGCTCCCATCCGATGATTGCCCTATAAAGAGTAAAAAATGCGGGTTTATGCAGTGCTCAAAATTCTGACTCAGGTTCAGTACTAGGCCACCAATAGTCAGGACCTTCGTACTCTGCTCGCAACCTTGCGAGATCGTGTTCCCATTCCTCAATCGCATGCCTGTATCTCTCACGCCCGTTCAGTTGTAATTTTCGCAGTCGGCAATGGTTCGCAATCGTAAAGGCTACGCTCTAGAGACCTAATTCTGGTACTGCCTTGTCATCAAGTATCTCCCAGCGTCGCTCACGGTTCATTCCGGAGATCTTGTAGCCAAGTTCATACAGCCTTGTCGTCTCGTTCAGTTCCATAGCGCGTCCCCTTTATCAACGATCGCTGCTGTTTTATAGTGCCCCGCCATCACGCGAAGCGTCAACTCGTTTCGTCCAGCAGCTTGTATCTATTCCAGAGGATACGCCCGCCCACGCCAGAGGGTTGTATCCCTTACAGCGTCAGCAAGCCCCGCGGCTGTCGCCGTGACGCAGGTGCGCGGGTTCCGCGGGCGCGCCGACCGATATCGTCACCTTGTCCTTGTGACAGAGGGTGACCTTGCCAGGGTTGCCCGCTGACTCTCTTTCTTCGGCCTCGCCGGCATCTCCGGGCTCGCCCGTGTCAGGCCTAACCCTGTCGGTTTTGCCGTTGCCAGATGGCTTGCCGGGGCGGTCCAGCCTGCCCGCGTCCTCCGGTTTCCCATGTTTCTTGCCGACTTCCGCCCTGCTGAGCCTGTCAAGTTTGCCTGGTCTACCGACGGGTTTGCCCGCCTCTTCGTCATCCGACTGGCCCTCATCGAGGTCCTCCGTGGCAGGCGGCGTGGTCTTCTCGCCCCCGGCGATCTCATTCCGGACAGGTTTCTCGGGTTGTTCCGGCTCAACGACGGTTGTCTCGACAGTCTCCTCGACGGTCGTCTCGACAGTCACTTCATCCATCTCCTCGGACGCGGTGGTTTCGAGAGAGGTGGACTCGATCTGGTCTTCGTTCCGTGGAGCGGTGATGAAAGTGTTTTCCCTGGCTGCGGTGACGCCGGCGACCGCGATCAGGAGTATGGTCAGGGTTGCGAGTATGACGGCGCGGCGCATGGATACTCCTGTCTGTGCGTAACGTTACTGGGCCATTATAGGCATGCACGAGGAAGGACCGCTACAGGAGCGGTCGGATCTAACGTCGGGCCAGTGAGGCGAACTTGGTGTACTGCTCCATCCAGGCAAGCTGGACCTTGCCGGTGGGACCGTTGCGGTGTTTGCCGACGATCACCTCGGCGATGCCCTTGTCGTCGGAGTCCGAGTTGTAGTACTCGTCGCGGTACAGGAACATGACCATGTCCGCGTCCTGTTCGATGGCTCCGGAATCTCGAAGGTCTGAGAGGAGCGGGCGCTTGTCATGGCGCTGCTCCACGGCGCGGGAGAGCTGGGCGATGGCGAGCACCGGCACGTCGAGGTCGCGGGCGAGCACCTTGAGGCCGCGGGAGATATCGGCAATCTCCTGCTGGCGATTGTCGTTGCGATTTCCCTGCCCGACCATGAGCTGGAGGTAGTCAACGACGACCAGCGAGAGCGGCGTTCCCTCCTGGGCGAGCAGCCGGCTGGAGAGCCTCCTGACCTTGGCCCGCATCTCCATGAGCGTGACGCCGGCTGTGTCGTCGATCCAGATGGGGGCCTCGCTGACCTCCCCCACCCCCCGCACGAGCTTCGGCCAGTCCTCCGCCTTGACGTTCCCGCTCCTCAGCGCCTGCGTCGGGATGCGGGTGGTCTGGCTTATGAGACGCTGCACGAGTTGTTCCTTGCTCATCTCAAGGCTAAAGATAGCGACCGGCAGCTTCTGGTTTCCGGCGGCGTGCCAGATGGCGTTGAGGGCCATGGCGGTGTTGTGGACGCACACGTCGTTGGCGACGAAGTTGTGCGTTTCGGGCACGGTCAGGTCATAGACCCGCTCCAATCCGACCAGCTCGATGCTGACGATGCGGTCCCAGTACACGTCGCTCTCGGAGAGATCCCTGAGATCCTGGTTGTCGAGCGCTTGGGCGAATCGGGCCAGCCGGCTGCGGGACAGGTCTCGTGTGCCGACGTGAAAGTTGTGACCAGGCCCGAAACCCATCCGCCGCGCCAGCGAACTCCACGACTCGCACCCACGGGCCTTGTCTATGGTCTTCCAGACCTCGCGCGGAACGAGATCCCGATTCGCGTGGTAACGCCTGTTCTCCAGCGCCTCGGCAATGCGGTTTACGGCTTGCTCTTTGCCGAAGATGCCAACCTCTCGGACGAAGTCCCGTATCGAGTCGGAGCCGGTGATATCCAGTTGGAACACAGGGCGGCGCGTGCATTCGTACCTCACGGACCTCTTCTTCAACGCCGAGATCACGCCGAACCTCAGCAGAAGGTGCTGCACCTGTCTGACGAGCTTCTCGCTGACAGAGCAGTATCCTAACTGCGCCTGCCCCGTAGAGAGAACCGTAGCCCAACCGTCGGTCGCGAAGAGCCGGTTCAGGAAGAGCGCCAACTCTTCGCGCGGCGCCCGGAATACAGCTTCCGGCACGAACTTCTCCTTCGCATCGCATCCCCACAGGCCAAGTCCGTCCAGCCAGCGCCTGAGCGCGTTCGGAACGTTCGTGCGTACCCGGTCCAGGTTGGATACCTCCACTGCTACGGAGCCTTCGGAGAGCGCGCCGTTCAGCCGGAGCGCGGTGGCGGAGCCCGGAACGGTCTTGCCAAGGGACCAGTTGGTCACGGAAGCGGGGCTGACCCCCGCTAGGCCTGCGAACTCGCGTGCGGGATGGCCAGACTGCAGCACTGCTGTCCGCAGCGTATGGGCGAAGTTCTGGCGGTGAGAGCGCACCGCCGCCCGGTCGGCGGAGACGCAGAGCGTCGGCGTGTGCGTGCCATCCGAGGTCTCCGTGCGCACATGAAGCCCGCCGAACTCCTCGATGGCCTCAGTAAAATCGTCGCGGACCAGGGGATTGGCGTTGGTGAAGCGCGGCGTGCCGCCGGTCATGCTGACGTCCCCAAGCATGTAGGCGAGCAGCTTGACGCGGTGGTCACCAAGGGGCTCGTTGCCGAAAACGGGCATGCGGCGGGGCACGGCGATGTGATCGCCAACAGACAACTCGCCGAGTCGGCGCCAGCCGTCCATCGTCAGGAAAGGATGCGTCAGGGTCGTCTTGATCTCCCGCCCAAGGCGCGTCGTTACCCGGAAGACTGGCTTTATGCCGTCGTCCATGAAGGCGCTGGGCCGGGTCCAGGAGAACTTGAGATCACCGCCGAGCGTCATCAGGCGCGCGTTTCGGCTCCGGAAAATCTCCTCGATGGTACGGACGCTTCCGTCGTCTAGCACGATCTCGGCGTCGGCGCTCAGACACTTTCCCATCGCCGGACGGGCGGCGAGGACGACGAGGTCGCTCTTGTGGAAGCCGGTGGTAAGCCGGTCGAGGTCGTCGAAGCCGGTCTCGACCCCCGTGACCTCGCCCTCTTGCTCGTAGAGACGTTGGATCATCTCCAGGGCGTTCGAGGCGAGATCGGAGACGGGAGAAAGCTGCTCTTTGAGGTTGCGGTTGGAGACGTTGTAGATGAGTTGCTCGGCGGCGTCGAGCGCCACGTTCACGTCGTCGGGCTCGCGGAACGCATCCTCGGAGATGCGGCTCCCCGCGTCTATGACGGCCCGGAGGAGGGCTTTGGCGCGTACGATCTCGGCGTATCGTCCGGCGTTGGAGGCCGTGGGCACGCTCTCGACGAGCCGGAACACGTAGGGACGGCCCCCGATCTTGTCGTACTCGTCTATGCTCCGGAGCTCGTTGGTGAGGGTGAGCTGGTCTATGGGCTCGCCTTTGGAGTACAGGCGCATCATGGCCCGGTAGATGATCCTGTGTACCTCGGAGTAGAAGTCCTCCGCGTCCAGCGCCTCCGCCACTGAGGCAACCGCCGTCTCGGAGACGAGCATCGCCCCTATGACTGCCCGCTCTGCCTCCAGGTCGTGCGGCGGCACCCGAGCCGCATCGGCCCCGCTGGGTACGCTCCGGATCCTCCCCTGCCGCTCCATAACCTCCCTAGCATGCAGCAAAAAGAACCCCGTTACAAGACGAGGCCCTTCACCTTTCACTTCAAGTTATGGCTGAAGCTATGGTCGAGGTACAATCGCCCCCATTAGAGACGGGGAACGACGATGACCTTGACGTTGGCTTCGACGTCACCGTGGATCTGCACGGGCACCTGGTGGGTTCCGAGGGATTTTATGGGCTCTTCGAGCCGGATGCGGCGCCTATCGAGGCGGATGCCGCGGGCCTGCTCTATGGCGCCCGCGATATTGGCGGCGGTGACGGAGCCGAAGAGACGCTCGTCCTCGCCGGTGCGGGCCT
>JACCTS010000551.1 GCA_013812245.1 Rubrobacter sp. | reverse complement strand
CAGTCTGCGCTTTGGCGACGAACGGCGCAACCCCGGAAGAAATCAGGGCCGCCGACAACCCAAAGCCGAGAAATTTGCCGCGCGAGATCCTTGCCCGATCCAATTCACTCGTACCGTGCTTGCGCTTTACTTCCTGGTCCATCTCTTTGGTCCGCATATTCGTCTCTCTTTTCGTGAAGATTTTGCCCACCCGCTCCATTACTTCCATCCTGAGTTGATTTTCCCTTCAAGTCAAGCTCTTTGTTCACGCCCAAAATGCCTTAAGGCAGTGTTGCCCCGAAATCAGCCACCTGGCATATCTGACGCCGATCTTGATGGCCTATTTCTTGACGACTAGCGGCCAGGCGTCGTCGTGCAGACGCCCCTGGCCAGGTAGGAGTGACGTCGGTGGCTGGCGCTTGAGTAGCCCTCGTCTGCTAGCATCTTCTCCTTCTCGCCCTTTATCCTCTCCTCCTCCGCCTCTATCGCCTCCTCAAAGCCCAGAAACTCATTACCTTCTCTCAAGCGGTTTTGGTAGTCGGAGTAGGCTCTGTCGACGGGGTTTCTAAGCAGGACGATGAGCCTGGCGTGGGGAACGACCTGGGCGGCTCTGCGGGCGGCGAGGGGATGGTAGATATAGTAGGGGCTGGCCTCGCCGGTTATGACCTTGTGGCCGTTTTCGGAGGTTGGCGGGGGGAAGTTCGAGCGATACCATCCTTCGCCTTTGTTGAACTTCTGGGAGTCGAAGAAGTGCAATTCCTTCTCGCTGGTGGGCGCGACGTATGGATGCTGGCACAGGAGATAGTAGAGAAAAGTGGTGCCGGCCTTCTGGGCCCCGATGATGAGGAAGTCAGGCAGCGAGCCCGGGTTGGACCTTTCCTCGGTTTGTGGACGCTCGTCCCTGTCCGCTGCGGCAGCGCCGCTGACAGATAGTTCCATACGTAGTTGTTCTATCTCCTGGCTTTTGAGGTGCAGGGTCTTGCGTTGTTGAGATGCCTGCTTCCTGACGTTCTTGAGCTCCGTTACGCGCTCTCTCAACTCGGCGATCCGAAGATCTCTACGCTTGAGTTGCCGATTCTTGTTTCTTAGTCGTTCTCGCTGATCTTGTACCTTTTGCCCGAGCCGCCGCCTTGTTTGCTGAAGTTGCTGGTTTCTGCGCTCGAGTCGCCGTCTCAGTCGCCGGTTCTGTTGCTCCGCGCTGTGGAGCTGTCGTCTGGTTTGCTGAAGCTGGAGTTGGTTCTGCCGGTCTTGCTGCTTTGCCCTTGCGAGGTCCCGTCTTCCATAGCGCAGGAATTGCAACAGGGCCAACATACGGTCGAGGACGCTTCTCACGGCCCCTCCTGTTGTGTTGGCGCGAGGCGCATACCGGCCACCGTTCTGGCGACGATCCGGGACCACACTATGGTAATGAGACACTGAAGTGAAAAGCCATCCCGGCGCATTCTACACGTGATTGCTATTTAATGACGAAGATACGGCGGGTTCGCGGAGGAGAGCTATTGGGCCGAATGCTGGTAACGGGAGCGGCGGGGTTTATAGGGTCCCACCTCGTGGAGCGGTTGCTGGAGACCGGGTACGAGGTGATCGGGGTGGACGGCCTCACCGGTTACCGCTCCAGGGAGCGCAAGCAGAGGAACCTGGCCCGGATCTCGGATGAGGCATCCTTCCGCTTCGTGGAGGAGGATCTTCTAGAGCTGGATCTCGACGGCCTTCTGCAGGGGGTGAGCAACGTAGCGCACCTGGCCGCGGAATCCGGGGTTCGGGCCAGTTGGGGCGACGACTTCTCCCGGTATCTGGAGCGAAACGTGGCGGTCACCCAGAGGTTGCTGGAAGCCCTCTCGAAGAGCAGTGTGGAGCGGTTCGTCTTCGCCTCATCGTCCTCGGTCTACGGGTCCGTGGATGAAAAACCCGTCACGGAGGACTCGCGGCTGCGGCCCGCCTCGCCCTACGGGTTGAGCAAGCTGGCCGCCGAAGAGCTGGTAGGTCTCTACGTCCGCCAGCGGGGGGTTCCCGCCACGATCCTGCGCTACTTCACCGTGTACGGTCCCCGCCAGCGGCCGGACATGGCGCTCACGCGCTTTATCTCGGCGGCGGTGCGGGGGGAGCCCCTGCAGGTCTTCGGGGACGGCAACCAGATGCGCGAGATGACGTACATATCAGACGTGGTGGACGCCACGGTGGCCGCCCTGGAGGCGCCGCCGGACGGCACCTATAACGTGGGCGGCGGGAGCCGCGCCACGGTCAACGAGCTCATAGATCACGTCCAGCACGCCCTGGGAACCCGGGTCGAGGTTTCCTACGGACCGCCTGCCGAGGGAGACGTGCACTCCACTTGGGCGGACCTGGAACTGGTCGGGCGGGATCTGGGCTACCGGCCGCGGGTGAGCCTGGAGCAAGGAATAAAAGCCCAGGTGGACTGGATACTCGAACAGGGACGTGTCCCAGGGCCCGCCGGCGAGGAGAGCGACGCCTTGAAGGGAACCGCCCGTTGACGGAAGAGCGATCCGCGCATCACCATGGGCGGGTTGCGATGACCTTGCCGTAAGTGAACTACGCCCGCAACTCCACCGGATACGAGCTGTGCGGAGGCGTGCCGGAGCAAGATCTGTCTCGAACCTATGGGAGCGGCCGGAGATGCTGTTTGCAGGCGGACCTCAGCAGAGCGTAACCTCTCGGCCATCGACGACTACCTGAACCGGCGCCCGGGTGCTGTTGTGCATGGGGCGCTGCAAGTGGGCGCCGCACGAAGGCTCGCCTCCATTTATCTCTGGGGGGCGGGCCTTCTCTTTCTAGGTTGTTGCTGGCTGAGCCGGGGCCTTGTTGACGCGCCTCCTTGCCTTCCCGCTCTTCCAACTCACGCTCGGCATCACAACCTCGGGGTCTGTTCTCTCCCGATGCTCCAGAGCCGCGTAATATAAAGGTAGGTCCACTCGCAGCGGCGGCGCACGACACGAGGCGGGCGGAACCCTTTCGGACAGTAGCGCCTGTGATGCCAGTTGATCAGGCCGAAGCGCGCCTCATCAAAAGCCATCACCATCAACAACCGGGAACGGTATTACTGGAGATCACGGCTCTCTGGTTTTGTCACCATTGTATTTTTCGGAGCATGTAAACGATGACCGGTTCCGGCATGGTCACGGTAGGCGGGTCGGATGCGCTCGCCCACCGGAATGAACTGCGTTACGCTCTGGCGGCACGCTTCGTAGGGGTCCGCAGCCAATCACTTCACCATTGGGTGCGGACCCTACGAAGGGCAAGACTACCTTTCCCCGGAGAGAGTGCTTACCGCTGGCCCTCCTGCTGGTGCACAACGTCCTCCTGCGGCCTCCACAGCGAGGTGGCGGGAATCTTCGAGGTATCGCAGCGGTGGGCGTACTTACGGGCTATCTCGGTGACCTCTTCTAGCAGCCCTTCGCTTAGGGTTGTCGGTTGCAGGCCCAAGTCCAGGAAGCGATCGTTGCGGACGTGCAAATCGTTCTCGGCGGCCTCGTTGCGCGGGTTCTGCACGTACTCTATCTCTGCGCCCGTGCGCTCGGAGACCAGCCTGGCAAGGTCGCGCAAACGGTGAGTCTCGGTCATCTGGTTGTAGACGTTGACGCGGTCGCCCCTCTCGGGCGGGTTTTCCAGGGCGAGCTGTATGCAGCGCACGGTGTCCTGGATGTGGATGAAGGCGCGAGTCTGGCCGCCCGTGCCGTGGACGGTGAGCGGGTAGCCTACGGCAGCCTGCATCAGGAAGCGGTTGAGGACGG
>JACCTS010000275.1 GCA_013812245.1 Rubrobacter sp. | reverse complement strand
CGGGAGACAAAGCCTATCGCAGAACCCAGGTGTCTTTCATCTTGCCGCCGCTGGAGATGTTGACGAGCTTGCTGCCGGGCGCTGCCACGCGGGTCATGGCGCCTGGCACGACCTCGACCGTCTGCTCATCCGGCGCGAGGGCGTGAACGCGATAGTCTGCGTGGGAGTCGCGGAACACGAACTCGCCGTCCTCCGTGTTGCAGAGGACGTGGGTGGAGAACTCGACGACCCTCTGGGCGATGTACTCGACGGGATTATCCTCGACCTGCCGGCGAAACTCCTCGACGGACTCCTCCGTCTCTTCGGGACCGATCATGACGTCTTTCCCGCCCCATCCGCTACGGCTCTTGACGACGAGGTCCTCGAAATGGTCCATGACGTAGCGACGGTCCTCTTCGACGGCCAGCGAGAAGGTCTCGACATTCTGGAGGACGGGTTCCTCGCCGAGATAGGTTCGGATCATCTCGGGGATGAAAGCGTAGACGCCCTTGTCGTCGGCGATGCCGAGGTTGGGCGCGAAAATTGCGTGGACCTTGCCAGCGGCCTGCGCCTCGACGAGGCCGGGAAGGTCGTCGTAGATCCTGCCGCTCTCGATGCGCTCGTAGATGATGTCTATGCGGCGTCCGCTCTTCTTGTGGATCAGAAATCCATCGCGATCCAGCTCCACCTCGTGCCGCTCGGCCAGGATGGCGTCAAGCTCGCGGGCGAAGACGTTGTGGTCGAGGTAGTATTGATCGTCGGGGCCGGTCGAGAGGATGGCGAGGGTCGGGTCGGAAGTCGGGGAAGAGCCCCGTATAACCTCCCCGAAACGCTCCATCAGGCCGTCGAGCGGACGCACCCCTAGCGCCGCGTGGGACTCCGGGAGCACCCCGGCGGTCCTCGCCCGCATCAGGCACATTGGCTCGATGCCGACAGGCATCTTGGCGTTGTCCTCGATGACGACGTACTCCCATCCCCCGCTGGCATCCCTTTCCACGGCGACCAGGTCGAAGCCCATCTGCCGGTTGGGGACGCTCCCGAAGCAGGTAGGGATGGAGGCGTCGAACAGGCTGCTGCTCTCGATGATCTCTTTCGGGACGATCTCGTCCTTACCGGCTTCCAGGCGCCGGAGGAACTCGTTCATGGCCCGCATCCGCTGCGCGAGCCCGCGCTCAATGGTCTCCCAATCTGACGCGGGGATGAGCCGAGGTACGTAATCGATCGGGTGGATCCTGTCTTCGTCAGAGATCTCCAGGCTCCGCAACTCTTCCAGCAGCCGCTCGTAGGCGTGGCAGGTTCGCTGCTCCCAACCTTTCGCGCCCATCCGGTCCATCTCGTCGAGCACGGGTCGGTACAGAGGCAAAGGCTCTCCTCCGGCCGCGAAGACCTCGTTTGGGGCAGACAGCTCGCGCTCGAACTTCATTGAGGAACTCCAGAGTGTCGGGTAAGGATCCCGGAGATCATAACGGTCCGGCTCGCACGATGCCTCGGCCAGAGGGCCAAAGAATCACCGGTTGGATCGGGGAGGCCGGTCCCGGTCCCTCGTACCTGGACCCAGGCTCCGGAGGCCCCGAGAACGACTTCACGAACCGGAACACGACCTTCATGACCTGGAACCTCTTGCACCTGGCGCGGATGATAAAGGACGCAGGGGGCATCCCAGCCCACGGAAACCAGCGATCCGAGTGGGAAGCCGGCTGCCGCTTCGATCACCCCGTCCCCGAGTTCCGGTAGCGGGAAGGCTGGGGCGTGTGATCTGGCGATCCGGTAGCTTCCGCGCTAGGATTGGCGCGTGCACCAGCCAATCTCACGCCTAAAGCCCCAACCTCGATACATAGTCTCCGACAAGCACCGCTTCGTGTACTTCATCGTGCAGAAAGCCGCCTGTTCGAGCATCAAGACGGCTCTTCTTCCGCTCTTCGATTTGGACACAGTGCCCTATGAGAAAACGCTGCAAGATGGTTCCCGGATCGTAAAGGTCCACGAGCTTTTTGACGGCTCGGATCACCAGATCCGGCGGGCGCGTTTCGTGCGGCGGCTGGAAGCCGGCGAGTACCGAGACCACTTCAAGTTCGCCTTCGTCCGCAACCCGTGGGACCGGCTCGTCTCGCTGTACTTCCAGAAGGTTGCCGGGACAGGACGCAACTACGAAGGCCCGGATCTCAACCCACCCGGCGTTGAGGGAAGATTCTATCGGGGTATGCCGTTTGCGGAGTACATCGAGGCCGTATACGCCACCCCGGACGAGGAGGCCAACCCTCACTTCCGCTCGCAGCATCTAGTGATCTGCCCTCGGAAAGATGGAGAGATTCTGGCCAACTTCGTAGGGCGCTTCGAGAACCTGCCGGGGGATTTCTCCCACGTGGCGGAGATGATCGGGACGCCAGACCTCGAACTCCCGCACCGATTGCGCTCCAAAGCCCGGAAGAAGCAGCCATATTCAGACTTCTTCGATGCGAGGCTCAGAGACCTGGTCGGTGAGCGATTCCGGAATGACATCGAGACCTTCGACTACTCATTCTGACGCCGCTACCGAGCGTTAATCGAAAGACGGATGAGTCGGGCCAAGATTCCTGATCCTGATCGTGGTTCTCGCGCTCGTTTTGCCTGGATTGGCGGCGCTTGCTTTTCCCGTCACGCATCTCCAGCGCGCGTTTCGAGACAGCGCCGATGAAGCCCCAGGATCAGGCCGATCTCGATGAACAGGTAGACGATGGCAAAGATTTTGCTCAACGGCGTGGACGGAGCGAGATCACCGTAGCCGACGGTCGTGAGCGTGATGACGCTGAAGTAGAGAGAGTCGATCAGGCTCCACCCCTCCACTCCCCGGTAGAACATGGTCCCCGAAGAGAGCGGCCCACCGCGCCCACGAACCGCCACAGGGTCAGGACGAATGGGATCGTGCTCTCCTCCTCCCTCACGCCAACCGGGAGACAAAGCCTATCGCAGAACCCAGGTGTCCTTCATCTTGCCGCCG
>JACCTS010000036.1 GCA_013812245.1 Rubrobacter sp. | reverse complement strand
CCAGCCACTCATCCGGGGCGTAGCCGAGCATCTGCTCCATCTGCGGGCTCATGTAGATGGAGGAGCTGACGCCGTCCGCGTTGTCTATGTAGGTGACAGCGGGGATCTGCTCGACCAGCGTGCGGTACCTCCGCTCCGCCTCCCGCCTCGCCCTCTCCGCCCGCCGGCGTTCGGTGACATCCTGGCCGGTTCCGATCAAACGCTCCGGCCGTCCCTCCTGGTCCAGGATCACCTCGCACTGGGTGTTGACGTGACGCACGTCTCCATCGGGGCGGACGATGCGGTAATCGGCGCTGATATTCTCTCCGCCGTAGAGGGCCTGACGGATGGAACGCATCACGCTTTGCAGGTCGTGGGGGTGGACTGATCGGAAGAACGAGCGGTAGTTCGGCACGAAGCTCTGTACCTCGAAGCCGAAGATGCGGTACAGTTCGTCGGACCAGTACGCCTCGTCCCGGCCGAGGTCGTAATCCCAGTTGCCGATTCGGGCAATTCTCTGGGCGGCGGAGAGTCGGCCCTCGCTCTTTCGCAGTTCCTCTTCGGTTTGCCGGCGCCAGGTAATGTCGCGGGCGGAGGCGAAGATCATACGCCGTCCCCGGTAATCCATGGCCCCGACGTCCACCTCGACCGGGAAGGTGGAACCGTCCTTGCGCCGGAGCTCGTTGTGTTCGGAGCCCACTATCTGGCCGGGCCTGGCTCGCAAGACGCGCTCCCAGAGCGTCTCTCCTCGCTGCTCGCGCCGCTCTTCCTCGGTGAGCAGGCCCATCGCCACGTCGTCCACTGAGAGCGCAAGCAACTCCTCCCGCCCGTACCCCAAGGCCCGGTACGCCTCGGAATTGCAGTCCACGATGCGGCCTTCCTCGTCGTGGACGAAGAACGCGCTGGAGGAGTTCTCGAAGAGCTGCCTGAAACGCCGCTCACTCTCCCGAAGCGCCTCCTCGGTTTTCTCGCGCTCCGTGACATCCTCGACAACGACGACGATGGAGGCTGATCCGCCGTCATCCTCGCGAAGAGGGGAAGCCGTCAGGCGGGCCAGTAAAATGCTGCCGTCCTTCTTCAGGCAACGCCTCTCGGCGGCGTGATGGTCGCGCCCTCCAGCAGTGAGTTCCCGGAAAGCGTCCTCGCCGGCTGCCGCATCATCACGATGGACCAGAGAAGAAAACGGGACGCCGCGGAGGTCTTCGCCAGCGTATCCGAACATACGTCCGAAGGCGGGATTAGCCTCCGCTATCCTCCCGGCCCCGTCGAGGAGCAGCAAGCCGACGGCGACATTCTCGAAGACGGCGGAGAGGGGAGACGCAACCCCGACGGGCTCGGTTGACCTCCTCCTGCCAACTCCGGAGAGCAACAAGCCGCCGACGAGCGCGCTGGTGAGGACCGCCGCCCCGGCGACGATCTCCAGAGCGCTTGTTCGATCCGCGCGCGCCACATATCTACCCTTCCCGTACACCCCACTAATAATACCGCGCACAAAGTGGGCGGCGCTCCTATCCCAACTGGATACGCGCTCCGTGGGCCAGAGCCGGGTCCAACTCTCCCTTGCCTCCCGATCCGGCCACGAGCCTCACCGCACACGGACCAGGACCGACAGCGTCAAGGCGCCGACGAGCGCCGCCATCCGCCGGGCTGGAGAAAATGACCCTGCGGCGCCCGAGATGCACCGTCGTTTCGCCGTTTTTCCGGGCTGCCGGATTGCCCGCCATAGCCGCATAAGAGCGTGCTGCTTCCTTCGGGTCGGAGGCCGTGATCTCCAGGGCGGATACGCTGGCCGCTCCGTTCGGATGATCGGCGGCCTGGCCGTCTGGCACGCGATGGGCTCTGAGGGTGAGGTCTTCGATCAGGAACGGCAAAATCCGGCCCGCCTGCGCGACGCTGGCGCTGCGCCACCGGATCTCATCTCCATCCGGCGACCGGCGCCCGCCATCGGCCGGTCCCTCCACCTCGAAGCCAGCCTCCCGCAGTCTTCCCGCGTCCGCCGCGAGGTCGTCGGAGGCCAGGCAATGGTCAACGAGGCCGCCGGTCTCGACAAACTGCCGCCAGCCCCACACGTTGTCCGTGGGATCATCAATATTCAGGAAGGCTACGATCTCCAGATAGGAGCCATCGTGGAAGGGGATCAGGGCGTTGCTGGTGAGGCCGTCCGCGTGTTCGCCGCCGGGCGTTACCGCGAAGCCGAGCCGCTCGTAGTCGCGTGCGGCCCGCTCCAGATCACGGACCAGTACGACCAGGTGATCCAGGCCCACGATCACCGCGGACCTCCCGAGCGCCGAATCTCCGGGCAGTTCACGGGATCAGCGGTTCTTCGGCGGGGCCGGAGACTTGGGGCTTTCGACTGCCGTGCCGGAAGTGCCGGGCGCGGTGCCGTCGGGCTTCGGTTCCGGGCTTTCCCAGTGCTCCATCGTGCGCCGGGGCAGGTAGACGATCTTGAGCCACAGGATCAAGGCTCCGCAGAACCCCGCCAGCATGATCCCGAACTGCCACAACTCCGCCGTCAAGCGCGTACCCTTCCTAACGTTCTAGACACTGACCGCCGGCTCCTGACCGTGCTCCCGACCACGAGGCCGCCAGAGATCAGGACGAGGTTCTTGATGACGAACTCGCCCTCCGTCGTCAACAGAAACGGATTGTAACCCTGGAAGGCCACCTCCGGCTTGACCAGCAACACCAGGAACGTGCCCGCCATCTGCAGCAGGAAGAACAGCAGGGTTATCCGTAGGAAACGGCCCGCGAGCAGACCCAGCCCCACCAGTATCTCCCACATCCCCAGGAACAGGACGAAACGCTCAGGGGGCATCCAGTACACCGTGCCGGCCACCAGCCCGGCTACCGGGCTCACATCGAAGACTTTCAAGGCCCCGAACCAGACGAACGTGAGGCCGAGCGAGATCCGCAAGAAAAAGATGCCGTGCCTGGAGAGAAAGTGGATCACCCGCTCGTCCACCCTCTCGAAGAGCGCCGAAACCGTGCTCGCAGAGCTTCTCATCGCCGCCTCCAATGAGTTACACAATGTTACGAGCGAATGCTATCTCGTTGCATACTGGTGGGACGTGAACCCCTTAACCGCCGTCAATCTGGCATCATGCCGCCGGTTGGCGGGCGCCGCTTCTACCTTCTTGCGGGAGGGTCCGGGGATTCTACGAGGGCATTCATCTCGAACATCACTTCGGACAGCACGGTCTCCAGGAGGTCTTCGAGTCTGCGCTGGCCGCGGTCTCGGGCTTGCTCCAGGGAACGATCCAACCATGCCAGAGCCTCCAGGTTTTCTGTCTCTAGCACCCTATACTCCAGGTTCATCAGCCTACGATGCCTTTCTATATATCCTATGTCCGTCAGCCACTGGACGATTGCGGTTCCTCAGGTTCCTCATTCCGGCGGCAACGGCGTTACCCGGCTGAGAGACAGCCCGGCGTCGGAGAGCCAGATCATGCCCGAGTGCAGCGTCTGCGCCTGCCGCTGCGTCTCAGAGGGCCAGTTGTCCGCCACCTCCTGCAGCACAGCCGTCTTGACAACGAGCTGCCGGGGTCCTACGAACCGCGTCAACTCCTCTTGCTGTTCGAGCGCCTCGCCCAAGTTTACCCGCTCCATCCAGTCGAAGGTGGCCCAGACAGTACGCCCCGTGTCTGCTTCCTCCGAGAGGATTCGCCGAAGAGCGTCCCCTCGACCGTCCAGGGGCTCTACCTCGGCGCTGAAGCGGAAGCGACCCTCGCGCTCCAGCCGCTCCACGTCCAGCTCGTTACGCTCGAACACCTCGCGCAACTCGCCCTCCGAGGCCGACTCGTGACCGTGAAACTTGACCAGCAGCCCACCACGGGCCTCGGCCACCTTGAAGAAGGCCACGTCGAGGCGGTGCAGAAGCTCCGGTGTCTGGGCGATCCCGATGACGTTGTCCGGCACCACCAGAAACGACCGCAACTGCGCCGCCAGCGTTCGTTCGCGCTCCTCCCTCTGCCGCAGGAAGTCGTCCATCGCCTCACGCCGGATGCGCCAGGACTTGCCGATCTTGAGACACGGTAGCCTCCCCTCGCGGCACCAGCGATAAACCGTCACCTGTCCCACACCCAGATATTCGGCGACCTCCGCCACCGCCAACAATCCCTTGTCAGCCCCGGAAGGCCCGCCCATTAGTCGATCCCCACGATCCATAGGCTCCAACATCGTATCGGATCATACCAGAATTTTACTGTACTTTAATGGACATTGTGTGTTTTTTACGAACTTGAGTATACAAAACTGGATACGACCGTACTGAAATGTACGGCGCTGGCGTCGGTGAAGGGGCCGGCAGCCGAGACGGGGAGCACGGTTCGGGGTGGGACGCGCACTTCCATTACGAGAAATGAACGGGATCGGTAATAGGCTGCGGCTTCTCTATGGTTTCCCGGTGAACCGGACGCCGGTGGCCTGGGCGCTCTCCGGCTCTGCCACGAAGCGCAACAGCCGCTCTCCTTCTTCCGTCAGGGCGTCGCGGTCTCTCTTCAGCAGAGGTTCGAAAGGTGTGATCGCCAGCTTCGCCGCTTTCCTAGTTCTCTCGATCTTCCACGTGCCGCAGACGAAACCATCGACAAGCACCATGCCAGGGACCATGCCGTTCTTGGAGGCGATCACCTTTCGATGTTCGTCCGAGATGATGCGGGTACGGTCGGCGTGGGACAGGGTAGCGTTATCGAACTCGGGCAGGAAACGCACCGGAGCGGGAACGTCAGGTCCCGGGCGCGGGGCATCGGGTAGATCGAAAAGCTCGTCGCCGCCTTCGTCACGGAATGTACTCAGACGGGGCCTGAGTCGCTCGAACACCTCGCGCAGCCGGGTCAGGCCCGACCACGTTTGAGCGTCCTTGATGGTGGCCGGGCCGAAAGCTCCCAGATAGCGCGTGACCATCTCGTCCAGAGACGAATCCAGGTTGAGAGGGCGACCGAGCCAGGACTTGGCCGTCGTGTGGGCGGCGGGTCCACTCCTGCCCCAAACGCCGCGAGGCGGCACCTGAACGAGCGGCTCCCGGCTGCGGACGGCGTGGGCGAGGGAGGCTGGGGCGCGGTCCGGCCACCGCTCCGCCAGCAGCCTACCGAGTTCTTTGCCGGTACGAGGACGCTCTTCCAGCAACGCCCGACCGGCGGAGGCGAGCTTGTCGAGATCCATCCCCTTCAGGGCCGCGCCATGTGAGTGGTTGGAGGACAAATCGCGGTCGAAGATGGGTTGCACCAGGGGACGAAGCGCCAGGCAGTCCCGGGCCGTGACCAGATGGATGGTGTTGCGCATCAGCGCGATGCGCACCGCCTGCCGGTCCAGGATCAACCGCGACAACTCGCCTGGATCGAAATCCTCCAGCCTCGTCCACAGCCCGACGTATGGCGGGTTGGGCGCCTGGGCCTGCATGCCGACGAGGTGCTCGATGGCCTCAGCGG
>JACCTS010000542.1 GCA_013812245.1 Rubrobacter sp. | reverse complement strand
GTCTTGGGCTCGGTATCGAGTTCCTTGGGGTTTATCTGGATCACCCAGATCTCGTCCGGCCCCGTGTCCGTTAGCTCCCTGACCGGAGGATTCTGCGAGAACAGCCCGTCCCAGTAGGTCCCTCCATCGTCGAGGCGCACGGAACGGAAGAGAGTCGGGATGGCCGCCGAAGCGAGGATGGTATCGGCGGAGATCCTGTCCCGCAGGCTGTTGAAAGTCCTGAACTCGCCGAAGAGCACGTCCACGGCTCCGACGAGCAACATGGGATAAGAACCCTCTGGTTGCGCCTCTATCTTCTCGAAGTCCACCCGCCGCTCGAGCATCTTCCTGAATTCGTCAGCCCCTATTTCGGAGAAGGGGTTGTAATAGGGGCTGACTGCCGGCATCGTGACGAAGTTCTGGAGGTCGCCCGCCCAGACGGTCCAGTGGTTGACGATCTGCTCGTGGGGCGCCGTGGCGGAGTTGTCGCGCCAGTAAGCATCGAGCGCCTCAGCCGCCCCCGCGCTGTCGCCCCGCGACAGATAGTGCCACGCGAGCAGAGCGCACACCGCCCCGCCGGAGGTGTCGCTGAAACCTACCACCTCGTAGCCTTTCAGCTCCTCCGCGCGGAGGAGCCTCTTGAGCACGCCGGCCGTGAAAGCCGTGTGGCTGCCACCGCCCTGGCACGCTATGGCTACCCGCCTGGTCTCGCCTCGGGCATCCAAGTCCCACCTCCGTCCTCGCTGATTTCCCTCCGGCAAGGTACCTCGTACGGGTACCTTCCGAGGATTCGTCCTCGTCCTCTCGTGACGCTACTCTTGTTATCTCATAGGATGAAGCTTGGCAACCACCCGGAGGTAGATCCGAACACGGGTATCAGAACATCCGGCCACCGGTCGGAACCTCTTTGTCCGGTGAGAGAAGCACGACCTCGCCATCCTCGTCGGGGACGCCGAGGACAAGCACCTCGCTCTTGAAGCCCGCGATGCGTTTAGGTGGGAAGTTGACGACCGCGACCACCTGTTTGCCGATCAACGCCTCCGGCTTGTAGTGGGCGGTGAGCTGGGCGCTGGTCTGGCGCGTGCCGATCTCCCCTCCGAAGTCCACCTTTAGCTTGATGGCGGGTTTCCTTGCCTTAGGGAACGGCTCCGCCTCCAAGATTCTTCCCACCCGCACCTCGACCTTCTCGAAGTCTTCCCAGCTTATCTCGGCCAAACCTTCTCCTTTCGTAGTCCTCAGACTCCGGCCGTTCTCAACGCCCGCTGTCGAGTCCGCGTACCTCGAATAGCTCGCGGACGACGCGGAGATCCAGATACTCTGGCAGAAACACGTCGCGCGACCACTGGACGGGACGGCTGCCGGTCAGGTGCATCGTCTGGATGAGCGAGAGCGCGGCCGTGGGCGCCATCAGGCCGAGCCTGCGGCCTATGGAATCGTCGGGGCCGATCATGACGGCTTCGATGGAGAGCTGGCCGAAACCCACGGGCACGCCCTCTGAAACCAGGAGGTCGAGCACCATCGCCTCCGGCCGGAAACGCTCCCTGACCCGCCCAACCCCCACGACGCCCTCTGGCACCACGTCCACCATCCACGCCGCCGGCTCACCTCCGACGAGCAGCACCCGCGAGACCCGCACGAGCGCGCTTCCTGCAGGGAGTTCCAGTGCATCCGCCTCGTCGGCATCCGCCCCGACTGCCTCGATGTGCAGCCCCTTGCTCCCTAGCTTCAGGCCCAGCCGCTCCGCGTGGACGGTGTAGGTCTCCAGCCGCTCCAGCCCCGGCTGGAGCCTGGCCCCTTCCGGGAGGCGCACCAGGAACGTCCCGCTGCCCTGGCGCCGCTCTAGGACCCCCCGCTCCACCAGCCGCGCCAGCCCGGACCTCACCGTGACCCGCGAGACGCCCAGAGATTCCACCAGCTCCGCCTCCGGCGGGATGCGGTCCCCAGCCTTGTAGCGGCCCCGCAACAGCAGGTCCTCCATGCGCCGCTCCACCTGCAGGTACAGAGGATCACGGCCGGACGAGCCCTTCCCTGGCCGGCCGTCCCCGATCTCTGACCCCCTTCTACGCGCGATCTTTGAGGCGAATATACACGCTCGTCCTCTTGTATAACAAATTCGTATTAATTATGATGCGATTGTAGCCAGCGGGCCGGCGCATTGGGGAAGCCGCTGTTGGTAGTTTGTCCGGGACGGGTGCCGTGGCATACAGAAGAACCTCTATGGAAGGGAGTCCGGGGTGAGTGAGTCCGAGCGGCGGAGCAGGCAGGGGGTCGAGTACGAGAACGTAGGCTCGGATTACATGGAGCAGCGCCAGCTCCAGCGGGGCGCGGCGGGATGGGTGCTGCTCGCGGGCCTCGGGGTGGCTTACGTGATCTCGGGAGACTTCGCCGGCTGGAACTTCGGGCTCGCCGAGGGCGGATGGGGAGGGCTCCTCATCGCCACGCTCCTGATGGGGACCATGTACGCCGCCATGATCTTCGGGCTCGCCGAATTGTCTTCCACCATACCAACAGCCGGTGGGGGCTACGGGTTCGCGCGGCGGGCGATGGGGCCGTGGGGCGGGTTCCTAACGGGGACGGCCATCCTCATCGAATACGCCATCGCCCCGGCTGCTATCGCCACGTTCATCGGGGGGTACGTGGAGGCCCTGATCGGCTTCGGGGGTACACCGGTGTACCTGCTCTTCTACCTGGTGTTCGTTGGGATACACCTCTATGGCGTGGGTGAGGCGCTCAAGGTCATGTTCGCCATAACGGCCATAGCCGTCGTCGCCCTGCTCATCTTCGTCGTTGGCATGATCCCCTTGTTCGACCCGTCCAACCTGTTCGACATAAGGCCGACCGATGCGGCCGGCGCCAGCGCGTTTCTGCCGTTCGGGTGGTTGGGACTATGGGCGACGCTACCGTACGGGATCTGGTTCTTCCTCGCCATCGAGGGCGTGCCACTCGCCGCCGAAGAAACCCGCGACCCGCGGCGCGACATGCCCAAGGGCCTCATCGCCGGCATGGCGGCGTTGCTGGTGTTCGCCGCCCTGATCCTCGTGTTCGCGCCGGGCGGAGCGGGGGCGGCGGTCATCCAGGACTCTGACAACCCGCTGCCCCTGGCTGTTCAGGAAGCGTACGGAGGCTCCAACTTCTTGAGCTCCTTCGTCAACATCGCGGGGCTAGCTGGCCTGGTCGCGAGCTTCTTCTCGATCATCTTCGCCTACTCGCGCCAGATGTTCGCCCTCTCCAGAGCCGGCTACCTCCCCAAAGTCCTCTCCCTGACGGGCCGCAGGAGGACGCCGTGGGTGGCCCTGATCGTCCCCGGCGTCATCGGCTTCGTGCTTTCGATCTGGGGCGACGGCGCCAAGTTGCTGAACATCGCCGTGTTCGGCGCGACCATCTCCTACACTCTGATGATGCTTTCCCACATCGTCCTGCGCCAGCGCGAGCCGGATCTAGAGCGCCCCTACCGCACGCCGGGCGGTGTGGCGACCTCGGGCGTGGCGCTCGTTCTGGCGGTGCTCGCGGTGATAGCGACCTTCATCGTCGACCCAACGGCGGCGTTCATCACGCTCGGTGTCTACGCTCTCTTCCTCCTGTACTTCGGCCTCTACAGCCGCCACCACCTCGTGGCCCAGGCTCCGGAGGAGGAGTTCGCCACCATAGAGAAGGCCGAGTCCGAACTGGCCGGAAGCTAGAAGGGAAACAAGATGGAGACACGGGAAAAGGGACGCCTGGACCTCGAGACGCTCCGCACCGCAGTCGAGGCCGGAGAGATAGACACCGTCCTCATCGCCATGACGGACATGCAGGGGCGTCTCCAGGGCAAGCGCCTCACCGCCACGCACTTCCTGGATGAGGTCGTCGAGCACGACGCCGAGGGCTGCAACTACCTGCTCGCCGTCGACGTGGACATGAACACCGTCGACGGCTACGCGATGTCGAGCTGGGAGCGGGGCTACGGCGACTTCGTCATGAAGCCGGACATGGACACGCTGCGCCCGATCCCCTGGCACGAGGGCACGGTGCTCGTGATGGCCGATCTGGTGTGGGACGACGAGAGCGAGGTGGTGGCCTCGCCGCGGCAGATCCTGCGCCGTCAGCTCGAGCGGCTGGCCGAGCGCGGCTGGTCGGC
>JACCTS010000510.1 GCA_013812245.1 Rubrobacter sp. | reverse complement strand
GCAACGATAACGATTTCGTGAAGGAGATGGTGGACTTCGGCATGGGCTACGCCGGGGTCGCCCGCGACGACCACAGGATGTTTGTGGACGCCTTCCGCAACCATCAGATCCCGAACCTGTAGAACGTCGGAACCGACTAGCCCGCCGAACCATCTCGCCGGGCTAGCCCCGATACACTGGCTACGTCCGTGCGGGAACGCTTGGCACGAAACAGGCGCGCCGCCGGCCACTCCGCGTTTAAACGAAAACCCCCCCGACGTGTTGTGCAAGCGGAGGGGGAACTCCTGCTTCGCCGGGGGGCATTACTGGATTATGAGGCTGCCACGTTAAGGTAGGGTAACGTTCGTGTATCGGTTTGATTACCCGCCAAGATTTCCTGTCCGGCCCGCCTGTGAGCCCTCCGACAGAACCGCCAGAACCCGCCATGTATTGTCCTCTGTAACGAGACAGATCATCGAAATATCTCAAGCAGGCTGGGATCTCGGACATCGTGGTTTGCGGCGGGAAGGAGTACGGAGATGGCGAGCAAGGACTACGGAGAGAAGTATACCCACCCGGAGATGCGCGAGGAGATCAAAGAAGAGATCAAAGCGTCCGGCAAAGGCGGCAAAGAAGGCCAGTGGTCCGCCCGCAAATCGCAGCTCCTCTCGCAGGAGTATGAGAAGCGCGGCGGCGGATACAAGGATAGGGGCAAGGATCAGGACCAGAGAAACCTCCAGAAGTGGACCGAGGAGGAGTGGCAGACCCGCCAGGGCGACGCCGAAGCCCGCGAGGACGGTGAGACCAAGCGCTACCTGCCCAGAGAAGCCTGGGATCAGATAAGCGAAGAGGAGAAAGCGGAGACCGAGCGGAAGAAGCGCGAGGGCTCTCGTGAGGGACAGCAGTACGTCTCGAACACGGGCGAGGCGAAGCAGGCCCGCAGGGACGCCGCCGCGCCGCCGCTCAGGGACTACGACGACCTGAGCATCGAAGAGATAGAAACGAAGATCCAGGGTCTCTCCGGGCAGGAGATCGAAACGCTTCGCGCCTACGAGAAGAAGCACAAGAACCGCAAGACGCTCCTCGAGACGTTGGACCGCAAGCTCTGAGCCCCGGGCGGTGAGAACCCGCCAACGCACCGTACAATGGAAGACGTGCGAATATACGGCCTCGACTTCACCAGCGCGCCGGGCCGGCGGAAACCCCTAATCGCCGTCGGATGCGCCTTCGACGGTGACACGTTGCGCTCCGACAACGCAGAGGAGATGACCTCCTTCGCGGCCTTCGAAGAGTTCCTGCGAAAGCCCGGACCATGGGTCTGCGGCATGGACTTTCCATTCGGACAACCGCGCTCGCTGGTCGAGGCACGGGGATGGCCCGCGGGCTGGGAAGGCTACGTGGGCGAGGTCGCCCGAATCGGCAAGTCGGCGTTCGAGGACGCCATAAGGTCTGACATGACTACGAGGCCCTCCGGGAGCAAGTGGCGCTACCGGGCCACCGACCGGCGCTCCGGTTCCAGCAGCGCCATGATGCTCTTTCGCGTGCCCGTCGGCAAGATGTTCTTCCAGGGCGCCCCGCGCCTGCTGGCTTCGGACGTCAGCGTGGAACCGTGCCGTCCGACCGGGGATGCACGGGTGTCCGTGGAGTCGTATCCTGCCGTGGTCGCCCGCGCTTTACTTGGCCGCCGGAGCTACAAGCGGGACGGTGAGCCCGATACGCCCGAACGGCGTGCGGCGCGGGAGACGCTCATCGCCGGCCTGGAGTCCCCGGCGCTGCGAGAGAGGTACGGCTTCGGCGTGAGGTTGGGCGAAGGCTGGAAAGAAGACCTCGTTGGAGACCCTTCCGCCGACGCGCTCGACTCGCTGCTCTGCGCGATCCAGGCCGCGTGGTCATATACCAGGAGAAACCACGGTTGGGGCGTCCCGGAGGATTGCGACCGGGACGAGGGTTGGATCGTCGACCCGCACCTCATCGGCGAGGCGGGATCGGAGGACTGAATGCACTACGGCCACAAGTTCGAGGAAGCCATGAGCTACGCTTCCCAAGTCCACGCGGAACAGAAGCGCAAGGGCACGGAGATCCCCTACATCACGCATCTCCTCGCCGTGACGGCGATAGTCGGGGAGAACGGCGGCACCGAGGACGAGGCGGTGGCCGCGCTCCTGCACGACGCCCCGGAAGACCAGGGCGGCGAAGAGCGGCTGGAGGATATCCGCATACGCTTCGGAGATGAGGTTGCGGAGATCGTGGCCGCCTGCTCGGATACCTTCGAGACCCCAAAACCACCCTGGCGCGAGCGCAAGGAAGCGTACATCGCGCACATCAGGGAGGCCCCCGAATCGGCGCGCCTAGTCTCGGCTGCGGACAAGCTGCACAACGCCCGCTCCATACTGTCAGACTACCGCGAGGTAAGAGAGGATCTCTGGAGGCGGTTCACCGGCGGTAGAGAAGGCACGCTCCGGTACTATGGCGCGCTCGTTGAGGCGTTCCAGGAGACCGGCACGAAACCCGCCATCGTGGAGGAGCTGGATCGCACGGTCGCCGAACTGAGACGTCTCACCGGATACGAAAACTAGGAGGACGGATATCTTGCAGCAAGAGCCACTTCGGCTGGGGATACTTGGCGCGGCCCGCATAGCGCGCGGCGCCATTATCCCGGCCGCCGCAAAGTCGGACGCCGTGGAAGTGAAGGCCATCGCCACCAGGGGCGGCGGAAAATC
>JACCTS010000033.1 GCA_013812245.1 Rubrobacter sp. | reverse complement strand
TTCTCCACGGTCCCGTCGCACGATTCCACGGTGAAGTAGGCCAGCCAGTACGATGGAGCCTCACCATGCGTCTCAGACAGCGGCATGAGGCCGCCGTTCATGCGGCCAGCAGAGTTCCTGATCGTGGTGTAGACGGTCATCCCGTCCTGCTCTATGGGCTCCATCTCCCACCCGAAGAGGCCGGCATAGAAACTGGATGACTTCTCGGGTTCGCGCGTGTGGAGCTCGTTCCAGGCCATACATCCAACGTCGTTGACCCGGTAGGCGCCGATGTTGTCTCGGGCCTCCCAGACACAGAGCACAGCGCCGTCAGGGTCGGCGAACACCGCCATGCGGCCAGCTTCCATCACGTCGAAAGGCTCCTCGAACACGTGGGCGCCCAGTTCTTTCGCCTTCGCTGCGGCCTCGTCAGCGCTCGCGACGGTGACGTAGTTGTTCCAGTGTCCGGGCTGCTGGTCCTGCTGCACGATCGCCGCCACCGCGTCGCCCTGGACGTGGCACATCGTGTACACGCCACCGCCGGGGATCTCGCTGTCCTCGAACTCCCACCCGAACAGCTCGCCGTAGAAAGACTTCGCCCCGGCGGCGTCGCTCGTAGACAGATCCAACCAGGAAAAAGTCCCCGGTTCGTAACGCTCCCTTGTGCCCACGATGCTCCTCCTTCGGCTCTCTGTACCACCAAAGTCCCTCCACACAAGTGTACGTATCGGGCCGGCATTCCCAAGCGGCAAACCCACGCCGGTTGGTCGGGTAGTGTGCCAAGCTTGGATGACGGTAGCGGCGTGTTAGGGTGAGAATATGGTTACTCAAGTCATCACCTGTCCTCATTGTGCAAGCGACGATGTCGTCAAGAACGGCTTCGCCCCCAACAACGCCAAGCAAAAGTACCTCTGTCACGCCTGCGGGCGTCAGAGCCGCCAAGATCCTTCTCCCCACGGCTACACCACGGAGCGCAAGGGAGATCCTTCGCGCTTACCAGGAGCGATCGAGCCTGCGCGGGCTCAGGCGCACCTTCGGCGTCTCGCCCACCACGGTCATTAACTGGCTCAAAAAAAGGTAGCCACCCTGGGCGATCTGGAAGAGACTCTCCTTCAGACATCCGGCGATGAGGTACTCGAACTGGACGAGTTGTGGTCCTTCCTCTACCGCAAGAGCGAAAAGGTGTGGGTCTGGCTTGCCCTGTGTCGGGAGACTCGCCAGATCGTGGTTTTCATGATGGGCGATAGGAGCAGAGCGACCTGCGAGCGTCTATGGCAAGCGATCCCTCGCCGCTATAAGGAGGCGACCTGCTACAGCGACTTCTGGGAGGCTTACCAGGAGGTGATCCCGGAAGAGCAGCACGAGGCCACCGGCAAGGAGGAAGGCCAGACTTGCCATGTCGAGAGGTGGATCAACACCTTGCGTCAGAGGCTTTCACGCTACGTTAGAAAAACGATATCGTTCTCCAAATCGGCTCAGATGCACCACTGTTGCCTGAAGCTCTTCATCCACCGCTACAACCTGGAGCGAAAGAGCGCCATTCTAGAGCGAAACACTACCGTTGGTCGAATGAGCATATTTTTGCCACACTTGGGGGATGAATGGGACCGGCGACGAACCCAAACCCCTGGAGAAGCTACGGACGCGGTTCGATAGGCTACGCCCTTTTCTCGGCGCCGTGTTCCTGGCGGCTTATGCCGTCTCGTCTTTCGCGCCGGGATCTCCCGCGACAACCGTCTTGTTCGTGTCCGGCATCGTGCTGTACGCGATGTCCGTTCTGTGGGCGAGCGCGTTCCACAAGGGGCTCGCGGTGGTGGCGTTCGCGGTGCTCGGGGCGACGGTCGCAGCTGGAAGATTCGAGGCAGGAGCCTTCTTCGGGGGGTTGCCCGCTTATTTTGACGTGGTGGCGGTGCTCCTGATCCTGAGCGCCGCAGGGTACCCGATCCGGGCTGCTCGCTACGAGGCCCAGATCCAGGGCCTCGTCTCGGCGGCCCGCCGCAGGGGCGTCAGAACGAACACCACGGCAGGCGGCATCGGCCACATACTCGGGGCCGCGCTCGACGTTGGCTCGTTCGTACTCG
>JACCTS010000487.1 GCA_013812245.1 Rubrobacter sp. | reverse complement strand
GCCTGCTCGGACAGGGCCGCCCGGATGAAGCTCGGGCGGTTGCCCTCGCGGGTGTTGGCGAGAAGGGTGAACTGTGAGACCGCGAGAACTTCACCCCCGGTATCGTTTACGTTCAGGTTCATTTTTCCCTCATCGTCGCCGAAGATGCGGAGCCTGGCGACCCTGCCCGCGAGCCAATCTGCCTCGGCTTCGCCGTCTTCCTGCGCCACGCCGACCAGAAGTAGCAGGCCGCCCTCGATCTCCGAAATCATCTCTTCCCCGACGGCGACGGAGGCGTTCTTGACGCGCTGGAGTACTATCCGCACGACGGGTTAGAGTGGTTCGCGGCCGGGGTAGCCGGCGTCTATCTCGTGCCAGAAGGCGACACGTTCCTCGGGCGGATGCCAGCAGAGGAACACGACGCGGCCTTCGCGCTCGTGCGGAAAATCCAGGAGGCCAGTATCCAGATCCTTGAGCAGGACGCCTTCCTCCCGGATACGCTCTATCGCCCGGTAGAGGTTGTACGCCTCGACGCCGTACTCCGATCCCACGCGCCCACCGCCGTTCGTGGCTGAGGCTTTCAGGATGGGCTCCAGGTGCGGAGCTTTCTCGCGCAACTCGTCGCGGTGGCGTCCCACATCCAGCAGGAGTTCCTGGAGCTTCGGCAGGAGGGCGTTCGCCTCCTCGACGGTGAAGAGCTTCGGGAAAGGATGCTCCACGCCGGGGAGCCCGGTCTACCGGCCCAGGGCCAGACGGTCGGCGAGCATGCCGGGGAGGCCGGCCTTCCGGATCTTGGCCTGCGCCTGCTCCACGTCGTACTCCACGAAACGGTAGAGGATGCGCGCGCCGCTCTCCTCGGGGTGCTCGGCGAGCACGTAGGAGGCGAAGGTGTCCCCGTCGCGCGGCTGGCCGACGGAGCCGGGGTTGACCAGGTACGGTCCATCCTCGCTCAGGTCGAGGGTGTGGTCCTCGGTCACGGGGCCGTTCGGTGAGGGGGCGACCGTCTTCACGTGCGTGTGCCCGAAGAAGCAAACCGTCACGTTGGGATACTCGCTCTTCAACAAGGCCAGATTATCCCTGGCCGCTGAGGTGTTGATGATGTACTCGTCCGGGTCGCGGATGGAGCCATGCACGAAGAGCGCTCCGTTGGTCTGCATCATACGCGGCCGGGAGAGGAGGAAAGCGGCATTCTCCTCGCTCAGTTGTTCACGGGTCCACTCCACCGCCGTTGCCGCCACCGGGTTGAACCAGGCCAGGTCTGTCGAGAGGTCCGTGACGGCGAGGTCGTGGTTGCCGGTGATGAGGGGCATCTCCGATTCGCGCACGATATCGCAGCACTCGTTTGGGTTTGCGCCGTAGCCGATCACATCCCCCAGGCAGTAGACCCTCTCCACTCCGTCCGGCACGTCACGTAGGACGGCTTCGAGGGCCTCCAGGTTGCCGTGGATGTCCGAGATCACCGCGTACATGATGGGCCGCGTAGTTTACTAGTTATCCGCCGCCGCTACAAAACGCCAGCAAGAGCACGGCTCCTGGTTTGAATGAGCCCCTCCGCTGCGATACCATCTCCGGGCGGTTCTCAATGCGCGGGCCCGTAGCTCAGGGGATAGAGCAACGGTTTCCGGGGCCGTGATTCTTCGCTTCGAAACCCCAGACCTCCTTGCGAGAACTCCCCGCAAATACGACACAAGCCGAATTTTCCTTCCTCGGGTCATACATCCACTACAGCTTCCTCTACAGTCATGAGAGGAGAGAAGTGGCGAAAAGGAGAGGCAACGGCGAGGGTTCGATCTACCGTCGCAAGGATGGCTTGTGGGTAGGACAGTACAAGATCCACGCCCCCAACGGAATCAAAAGCAAATACATTTACTCAAAGAACAGGAAAGATGTGGCGGCCAAACTTGCTAAGGCCATCGCTGAAAGAGATTCGGGTTTCGTTTTCGATTCGGGGTCTTTGAGGGTGGCGGAGTATCTGGGCAAGTGGCTAGAAACCGTCCGAGGAACGGTCAGGGAACGTACTTGGAAGAGGAGCGAGGAGATCGTACGTATCCACCTGGTGCCTTCCTTGGGCAAGACTCGCTTGGACAGGTTGAGCACACTCCAATTGCAATCCCTCTATAGCTCCAAGCTAGATTCCGGTCTTTCGGCTAGGACGGTACGAATGATCCACAGCATTCTCCACAAGGCCCTCAAACAGGCGGTCAGGTGGGCGTTGATACCCAGGAACGTTACGGAAGCGGTAAGCCCACCAAGGGAGCAGACGAAGGAGATCAGGCCCCTCAGTGAGGAGGAAGCGAAGCGGCTCCTTAGGGCTGTACGTGGAGACAAACTGGAAGCTTTGTACGTTTTAGCAATCACCAGTGGGCTACGGTCGGGCGAAATTCTGGCCCTTCGATGGACGGATCTTGATTTGCAGGCTGGGACCCTCCAAGTGAAGAGAACCGTGTTCAATGGACAGATAGAGGCTCCTAAGACCCTGAAGGGCAGGAGGAGCATCAAACTGACCAAGAACTCGATAAGGGCACTGCAAAAACATAGGAAGGTTGGGGAGTGGGTCTTCTGCACCAAGGTCGGCACACCTGTTAGTGTCCATAATCTGCACAACCGTTCGTGGAAGCCCTTGCTAAAGAAAACGGGCCTTCCGCTCGACACGAGATTCCACGACCTCAGGCATACG
>JACCTS010000258.1 GCA_013812245.1 Rubrobacter sp. | reverse complement strand
CGGTGTTCGCGTAGGACGCCGGCCTCGAGGTCGACCGTGCCGTTCAGGGTGTTCAGCGCCATCGGATCGGCGTCGAGGTCATCTGGCGCAACCGGGACCATCGACCGCGCCAGGGCGATCATGGCGTCGATACGGCTCCTGGACTCGGACCCCGCCGCGTGTCGGGCGATGGCCTTACGTTCTCCCTTGTCGCTGCCGTCCGACGCCTCAGCGTAGATGGCCCGGACCGTTGATCGCGCCCGGCGTTCGATCTCGCCGCTGTCATCGGGCTTCCAGCGCCCCCCGTCCCACACCAGCCACTTGCCCCACGGGTGGACGTATCGCAGGTCGTCGCCGTGCTGGTCGATCAGCCTCTCCGCATTGCCCGTATCCGTAAGGTGGCGGGCGGTAGCTCCGCTGGCGCCGCGTCCGTTGGTCTCCGGGTCCATCCCGAGGTCTCTTCGGAACCTCTCGGGCATCCTGCCGCTCATGCTCCCCGCCTCTGCCCGTAGAGTTGGCGGGCCGTGTGACGGGACTCGGCCCACGCGTCCGCCGTGGCCTCCTCGCGGATGTCCTCGGGCAACCGTCGCAGCCACGGCATCCAGAGCAACCGGAACACCAGCAGCCGGATGTGTTCGACCCGCGTCTGCTCGATCCGGTCCCTGATGGGTGCCTGCCGTTCTTGGCGGCGGAACCACGCGGGCTTTCTCTCCGGGATCTCGTGGCCGAATTCCAGGAGCAGGAACCCGGCCGCCTCTGCCGCGCCCCGCCCGTCGTCGGGAAAGCCCCACGCGATGCGGGCCAGGTCCACCACGTCTCCGCCACGCCCGCACCCGTAGCACCACCAGCCCCGATCACCGGGGTATACGGTGAACGATGCCGTGCGCTCGTCGTGGTCGGGCAGCGGGCAACGGGCAACCCACCGGTCCCCGACGCGCCGCATCTGTCCGGGTCCGCAGAGCAGGTCAGCAAGGTCGATCGTCGGGATCAGCGCCTTGGCCGCCTCGATGATCTTGCCGACGCCCCGGTCCTCCTGGGGATTCGCCGTAGCGACCCCTCGATCTCGGGTGTACACTTCAGTCATACAGGAACCTCTTTCCTGTTTCACGCCCCGTCCGCCTCCTAATCGGTTGGGGCTGCTTTCCAACGTCGTCTTGCATGGTCCGTTATCCGGCCTCGCCTGAATCCACGACACGCGTTTGCTCCGCTTGAGCGCGTGCGAGTTCGCGGGCGACGGCCCGAGCATCCATCCCGTCCAGCGCGATCTCGACAACGCCCTTACGGGGCGCAGGCCGCGGATCAAGAAGCTTCGACCAGTGGTCGGCGGCGGCGGTCTGGTAGAGAGACGCACGGGCCAGGTTGCTCTCGACCCGCTCGAACTCTTGGCGGGCTGCAAAGCGTGCGTCGCTCGGCGCGGTGGCGTACCTGTCCATCCAGCCCTCCAACGCGGCCCGTTCGCGTCTTACATCGTCTAAGAACCTGTGCGCTTCCTTTTCGTCGCCCAGGCCCCAAAGACGCTCTTCGGCTTTCTCAAGCGACAGATTGGAGATCGGCGTTGCCGGGACCTTCGGGACTTTTGGGACGGGGGACGCTTCCAACTCTCCCACCGAGACCCCCAACGCGTCCGCGATCTTCCCCAACGTCATCGAGTGCGGCCGCCTGAGGCCCCGTTCTACGGCGGAGATCGTGTCCTTGTTGACCCCGCTCGCCTCTGCCAACTGGCGCACGGTCATACGTCTCTCGGCTCGTAACCGCCTTATCGGTTCCACGTGCCTCCTTTCATCGCGCCGGTCCGTCTCCACAACCTTTACACAAACAACCGGAAAAATCAATACAAGTATGCTAAACTAAAATACGGGCAGACACAGAAACGGCCCCGGCGATGGTGACACATCCCGAGGCCCGGCCACAGGAGGTATTGGCTCCCATGACGAACCGAAGGATAGCGCAACCCGCGCACGAACCCACCACCCGCCAGGACCGATGGCGGGCGATCCAGGAGAGGACCACGCGTGGCCTCTTGACGTTCAACGCTGGCGGTGTCGTGTGTCTCGAAGGCGATCTGTGGGCCGTCCGGTCCGCGACGCATGGCGGGTTCCATCGCGTCGACCTGGGGGACGAGACGTGCACGTGTGAGGACTTCGTGCACCGCGGCCGCGCCGACGATATGAACTGCCGACACATCTACGCGGTCGCCATCGCCCACGCCACCCGTCGCTGTCCGAGGCGAAGCCAGCGGCGCCCTTCGTGCCCGTCGTGCTTCGGCGGGTACGTCACCATCACCGTCGAAGAGGACGGCCTCGACGCGCTCCTGGCCGTCCCGTGTCGCAGGTGCAAACGGTGAGCGAGGACGCCTTTGAGCGGCTGGCCCGCCGCCGCGCATCCGGGGAGATCACGGACGAGAAGTACGGGCGAGAGCTGGACCGGCTGATCGTGCTACAGGAGCGTGTGCGCTTCTTCCGCAGCGCACACGGGCGAGAGCGTCGATACCGGCGCCTGCTGGACGACGTTCGCGAGTAGGGTAGTAGGCAATCGGGCCGGGGGCGCGTGTTACCCTCCGGTCCTCGATGGAAGGAGAAGAGGATGCAAGACGAGTTGTTGTACGTGATCGGCCTCGGCGGCCGGGAAGACTGGGAGGCCGGACGGGGCAGCGTGTACTGGATCGAGGCCCCCAACGGCGAGCACGCGCTGCCGGTGTTCACGACGCCCGAGGGGGCACACAAATACTGGGAGGCGAACTCCGGGGTCCGGGAGCGCCTGGAGCTGGCGGACTCGACGCCGACGACGCACCAGGGACCCCTGCTGCAGAACCGGATCACGCTGCTGCCCCTAGACGGTAAGGGCCTGGCGCTGGCGGCGGCCAGGGTGGATGCCGACTACCTGATACGGGACATCCAGGCTGGCGCCGAGCAAGAGATCCTCCGGTTGGACGAGGGGTAGGGAGCCGACCCCCGGCCCGGTACAATCCGCTTGCATAGGGCCGCCGTTCTCCCCCCCACGGCGGCCTTCTTCTTATTCGTGCTCCTGCATATCCATCCAGCGCCACAAGATGTAGGCCACCGGCCTCCGGCGCGGATGTTCTCTCGGGGCATCCTCGCGCCTCTGGGGGCGGGTCCATGCAAGATCGTGCAAGCGGGCTTCCGAGAAAGCACCTTCTAGGCAACAGGGTGAATAAGGCAAAAGAGTAGGGCCGGGGCGTAGTAGAGGAACCCCAGCCCGGTGCTCTTGGCAATCTAAATTATGACTATCCTCTCGCAGTCGTCGCTCACGATGTCCTTGCGGTCGACAAACGCTGCGTCCCTACCAGCGCCACAACTGACGATGTCGCGAGCGGGCGGACCGTTGTAGGTAACTAAGTCGTCGTTGCCGGCGCCGCCCTCAAGGGTGTCTACTGCAAATTCGCGTAACGGACCGTCGATCAAAACGTCGCCGCCCGGTCCACCCGATATGACGTCGACACCAGGGCCGCCGTACAGATCGTGGTCGTTACCCAGTCCACCCAATATGACGTCATCACCAGGTCGGCCATTGATCCTGTCGCTGCCCCCCATGCCAAACAGCTGATCCGATCCCTTGGTCCCCCTCAGGGTGTCGGGGCCATCGGTGCCGATCCTGGTGACCGCCAGTGCTACCCCGCTAGCCACCAACAGTGTCAGGGCCATGGTTGCCATGAGCAGTATGGTGCGTCTCATAAGGAGAGCCGCCTTCCTTGGTAAGGGGGCGGGGTGAGAAGTGAAGTAAAGCTGGACTCACAGCGTCCCTTTATCAGTAACATACGTAGCGTACTCCCCTATCAGGGGAGGCGCATCCCCAAAATGAGTGGTTTTTGGTGTAGCTTGGGTGTTGCTTGCGGGCAGCAAACTTCCGAGAACCCCGTTCACCGGAAGCCTGGTTGCCGAGAACCGGGGGAAGCGGAAGCCTTGGTTGCCGAGAACAACCCCTCTCGGAAGGTGGGTGAATAAGGGCAAGAAGAGGAAAGCTAACCAACGGCGGGGCAGAAATAGCCGGTAGGTCACAACGTCGTTATGAGCGCGCCGACCGTGGGTAACGACCTTTTTGTACCCGACGGCAAGCGAGGGAGGGGAGTGCATACCCTAGTATGCCCTTCTGGGTATTCGCAGCGCTGGCGGTAGCAGGCGCCCTGGTGATCGTCTGGGGTTTGTACCTGTTGGCTCGTCGCTGGCTATAGCTGGCGCAACTTCCGGGAATGCGCCCTCTCGGAAGGTGGGTGAATAGAACACAAGGCTACGTCCGCACCGGGAGCGCGGATCGCGTTTAGTAATGTGTGCTACAATACCAGGGCAAGCCGTTGTACCTCTAGTAGGAGGTAAGGACCGATGCAGAGGAAGGTCTACAACTAGCCGCAGACACCGGCGTTATGGCACGACCGGGGTTTGTCGCACGGGCTGGCGATCGCCACTCTTAACAGGAGCGGCTTCGCTGGTCCGAATATTTTTGCCCCCTAGGTACCTTTAGGGCACAGAGGCCCCCCGATAATATTCTTCGAGCCTTTCCGGGCGTCGAACACTACTCTACGCTCCTCTTGCTACCCTTCCAGTATCTTCACAGCCCGCCTGGTGAAGAAGTAGAGTGCGTAGCCGTGGGGTTGCTGCGCTCTTGTCGCCTCGGTTGCGGTGTGCTCGTCTCCTAGCAACGCGGCCTCCTCGAGAAGGTAGCCTAGGGCGTGGTGGTATCGATCGGAGCCGACATCGCCTACGTCTAGCCCGGCCTCGTGGGCGGCCCTTGAGGGGTCCACCCTGGCTCCCTCTTGGCCGTGGGCTTGGGTTGCGTTGATGGCCCGAAGCAGCTGCAGCCCGTCGCTCTTTACCTGAGCGGTGATGGTGGTTCTCCTTTAGAGTTCGTCCGGACCTACGAACATCTTACGCCACCAAGAGAAGAGGGACGCCGGGCAGTGACCCTAACTTCCGAGAACTCCGTTAGGGCGAAGTTCCGAGAATACTCCTTCCGAGGCTGTATGAAAAGTCCTCAAACACGGGCGAGCCGCCTCGCCATGAGGCGGATCATGGCAGCATATACGAACGCCTCGCCGCTCGCACACAACCTTTCGTAGTCCTTGCTCATCCTCCTGTTCTG
>JACCTS010000458.1 GCA_013812245.1 Rubrobacter sp. | reverse complement strand
ACCGGGCGCCGGTCCCGGCGGCGGATCTCGCGCGCCGCTCGGCGTGGCTGGCGCGGGCCTCCACCCTGGGCAAGAAGTCGCCCCGCGTGAGCACGCTGATGGTCGCCAGCCTGGTGGGACGGTGGGCCGCGGACAAGGCCATCCGCTACCGCAGGCTCCAGGAGTATCTGGATCAGGGGGAGGGAAGCAAACCGACGCTGCTCGGCCAGCTCGTTGCCTGCAAGGCCGGACAGGCCCTCGACGGTGCGCGGCAGGCAGCCGGAATGAGAGCCCTGCCATCGCCCGGTGGGATCGAGAGCAAGACACGCTTCTTCGTGGTGGGTGAGATGCGCTCCGGAACGTCTTGGCTGCAGCGGACGCTCAATACCCATCCCGAAGTCTTCTGCAAGGGCGAGGGGAGCTTCTTCGGCCCGGATCAGGAGGTGGAGGAGATCCCGGTGTACAAAGCCCCGACCCCGAGCCTCCAGAACGCCATCTTGAACTGCGAAGGCATCAGGACCTGGCACGGCTTCACCTGGAACGGCTGGGGCAAGGGTGACGAGGAGGAAGACCTCCGCAACCTGACCCGCCTGACGGTGGACTACTTCATGGACAAGGACTCGGCGGCGAGCGGCAAGCGAATCGTGGGAGACAAGAGCCCGCTGCACACGGATCACGTAGATGAGATCCACGACCTCTACCCGGAGGCGAAGGTTATCCACATCTACCGAGACGGCCGCGACGTGGCCGTCTCCCTGATGCACCACTTCTGGCGCCTCTCGAGGGACAGGGGCGGTATCTTCGATCTTGAGCCCGAAGAACTGGAGAAACGCGACGCCTACGGGGAAGACCCGGAAGGCTTCCTGGCTTCCGGCAACAGCATCTTCACCGAGGAGCGGTTGCGGCAGATGGCCGTGCGCTGGAGCCGGCGGATCGACAAGGCTTCCTGCGAAGGCCAGAAGCTTCTCGGCCCGAACTTCTTTCAGCTCAGCTACGAGGATCTTTTGACGGAACCCGAGAAGAACCTGAAGGCGATGTTCCAACTCCTCGGCGCCAGCTCCGACGACGCCACCGTCAGCCGGTGCGTGGAGAAGAACAGCTTCGAGAAGCTGGCGCGGCGTAAGGCGGGCAGCGAGGACAGTGCCTCGTTCTTCCGCAAAGGTGTGGCCGGAGATTGGCGCGGCGTGTTCACCGACCGCGATCGCGAGGTATACGAAGGGATAGCGGGCGGCGTGCTGCGGGAGATGGGGTACTCGCTTGACTGACCGTAGAGGCGGCTGCGGATGCCGGTTCTGAGGAACCGTGCGGTCTTTGATCTGGCGCGGGGGGTCAGGGCATTCTTCGGTTTCGAGGCGGGCCTCACCCGTGCCGAGGCTCTGGTTCCGGAGAATGATGAAATCCAGAACCTCCACCGTCTGGCCGCCGAGAAGGCGGCGGAGATCGAACGCCTAGAGAAAGAGGTCGCCGCGAGCGTCGGCCGGACAGATGGGGTGGACCCGGAGAACATCGTATGGATCTTCGGTGTGGCCCGTGTGGGCTCCACCTGGCTGGCCTCCATGATGGGCGAAACCGAGGGCTTCACCGTCTGGAACGAGCCACGGGTGGGCTCGCTGCTGGGGAATTTCTACTACGGACGCGGTGCGCACCGTGGCGGGAAGCACGGCATCCTGGGCGGCCCGGACGAAAAACGCTCAAGGGCCATCCGCGCCTTCATTCTAGCCTCGGCCCACGAGAAGTTCCCAGAGGTATCAGGGGATGGGTATCTGGTGGTCAAGGAGCCGAACGGATCGAACGGGGCTCCGCTTTTGGCACAGGCGTTGCCCGAGAGCCGTATGATCTTCCTGGTCCGTGATCCTCGTGACGTGGCTTCCTCCGGCATCGGTGCCGCGTCGGAGGGTGGCTGGTACGCCGAGACCCGAAAGCGGCGGGGAGGCGCCTCCAAAGAGCAAAGCCCCGACGATATAGTCGAGGCTCGCTCGAAGCGCTACGTGGAGTTCATCGGCCGGTCCAAAGAAGCCTACCAGGCGCACAGAGGTCCAAAAGTTCTGGTCAAGTATGAGGAGCTTCGGGCTGACACTTTGGGGACCATGAAGCGAATGTACTCTGGGTTGGGGATCTCCGTGGAGGAAGATGAGGTGGCGCGGGCTGTGGAGAAGCACTCCTGGGAGAACATCCCCGAAGAGAAGAAAGGACCGGACAAGTTCTACCGGAAGGCGACACCGGGAGGATGGCGCGAAGATCTAACGCCGGAGCAGGTGCGGGTCATCGAGCGGATCACCGCCCCCTTTATCGAAGAATTCTATTCTGCGTAGACGCCCATCAACCAGCGAGTGTCCGTGAGGGTGTGCTGAAGATGTGCGAAGAAGGCTCATCCGTAGCCTGATGAGATCCCTGGCGACACGAAACGACCGAGAGCTGTGTGTCAGCCTGGAGAACGAGCGCGGTGTGGGTCGCGCGATTGGCCGCGGAGGCTGCCTTCGTCGGAGCGTCGCTGTGCAGGCCGGGATCTTTGTGAGAGCATGAGGGCGTGAAGGTCTCGGTGATCATACGAACGTTCGACAGCGAGCGGACGATAGGAGAGGTCCTGGAAGCGGTGTCCTCCCAACGCCTCTCGGACCGCGAGATCGTGATCGTTGACTCGGGCTCGACGGACGGGACGCTGGGGATCATCCGCCGCTACCCGCACGTTTTCGTGGACTACTCGCGGGAGCCTTTTGGGTATGGCGCATCGCTGAACGCGGGGATGTCGGCTGCCTCGGGAGAGTACGCGGTGTGTCTCTCCAGCCATTGCGTGCCGTTGCGGGACGACTGGCTCGCGGAGCTCGTCTGGGCGATGGAGGCGGACGAGAAACTGGCCGGGGCGTGGGGGCCTCTGGTCTTCGAGCGCCGCGATGGTTTCGCGCCGGACGTAGATGTGGAGGTTCTGGATCTGGAGGGCTTCTACCGGCAACCCAACCGGGGATTGCAGAACTCCAACAGCATCATCCGGCGCGGTCTGTGGGAAGAGCGGCCGTTCTCCGAGGAGGCCCCGACGGCCGAGGACCAGGAATGGGCCCACCACTTCCTGAAGCGCGGCTACCGCACGGCCCTGGTCCGCGGGGCGCCCGCGCTGTACCGAATCCCCCAGGGTTCCGTCCGCTACGGCCGGAAGATGTCCCGCGAGTTCCTGGTCCTGAACGAGATGTTCGGCTATGAGCCCGACGTTACCGTGGCGGACCTCCTCCGGAGCCTGGTACGTTTGACCGGGGCGGTGATCCTGGGCCGCAGGTCTCCGTGGACGAGCGTCAAGGTCTTCGCCGGCATGGCCGGGACGTGGCACGCCGCCCGTACCGTGCGCCGCAAGCGGAAGGACAAGAT
>JACCTS010000453.1 GCA_013812245.1 Rubrobacter sp. | reverse complement strand
ACATCGCGGCGACTTCGGAATCCTCCACGGCCTGGGAGTAGGAGTTCCGCAGGCGCTGGCCGGTCAAGGACATCTCCCCGAACACCGTCCCGCTCCCCAACACCGCGACGGTGAACTCGCGCCCCCCCGGGCTCTTCCTGAAGACGCGCACCCGGCCCTCCCTGACGACGAACAGCGTCTCGGCGAGGTCCATCGGCGCGTAGAAGGTTTCGCCCCGCCCGACGCGGGTGCTCAGGCTCTTCCAGTTGATCTGCTTTATCTCCTCCGGGGAGAGGGGCTCGAAGATGTCGACCAGCGAGAGGACCCGCACGTCGTCCTCTCCAACCGAGTTCGCCCCGCGCCGCTCGAAGTCCACGCCTCGCCTCCATCCCGAGCCCGGATTCCTTGCCGCCTATTTCATCACATCGGGCCGCCGAACGGGGCGCTCTACGGCAGGGAGTGGGCGCGGAAACCCGCGAACGAGCGAGGCCGGCGCCTTCTTAGGCCGGCGCCGCGATGGGGCGGTGCCAGGCGAGGCCCAAGACGCGTGGCCCCGGCCCTCCCGGAGATCCTTACTCAGCCGCCCTCTTGAGGGCCTCGATGTCCCAGACGCGGATGGTGCGGTTCTCGGATGCATGAACCGTCCGCGCTCTTCGCCGACAGGTCACCTGTGAGGTTAACCTCTGAAGGCAACGCCTGGGCGGATTTGCGTGCCGATCCGGCAAAATTGCGCCCAAAGGTGCACGTTTGCGGTCCGAAAGGTGTAGTTTTCGGAGCCGGTCGCGCGTATAAGCACCGCGAAGCATACGCTGCGGGATACGCGACCAGGAACTCTCGGATCGTCGGGGTACGCGGCGGGCATCCTTCGCGATCCGTGGGCCGCGAGGGGTCCGGGTTCACACGCGGGATCGGCGCCACGCAGCGCACTTCGAGGGAGACTTCGCCGTTAACGATTTTTGCCGGCTTCGCGGAGCGGCGCGCCGACTTCGTGGAGGTGTTGGAGGATCTCGCGGTAGGACCCGAGCACGCTGGTCTCGTGGTAGCCGATGGCGTGGTCCCGGCAGAAGTCTTTGACTATCGACTGCGCCGAGCGCAGCTTGTTGCGGGGCATCCTCGGGAACAGGTGGTGTTCGATCTGGTAGTTGAGCCCGCCGTACCAGAAGTCGGTGACCGGGTGGGCGAGGACGTTGCGGCTGGTCAAGACCTGCCGGTGCAGGAAGTCCATCCGGCTGTCCTTGTCCAGCATGGGCATGGCCTTGTGGTTGGGCGCGAAGATGGAGACCATGTACGCGCCGAAGAGCCCGCGATGGACGGCGACGAACAGCACCGCCACCAGGGGTTCGAGCATGGTGAACAACACGCCGAAGTACAACGCGAAGTGCGCCCCTATCAGGAGCGACTCGGTCCACGTGTTCTTAGCCTTCTTGCCGACGAGGAACTCGATGCTGCTGCGGTGCATGCTCAGCGCCTGGAGGAGCGAGAGCGGGAAGATCAGGCCGGCCTGGTATTTGACGACGAAGCGCGCGAGCCCGCGCTTTTCGAGGGCCTGCTCTTCGTCGAAGGCCATGAGCGGGATGTCCACGTCGGGGTCCATGTCCGTGTGGTTCGGGTTGCCGTGGTGCTCGTTGTGCTTGTCGACCCACCACTCGCGGCTCACGCCCAACAACAGGTTGCCGACGATGAGGGTCACAAGGTCGTTCTTCCAGGAGGAGCGGAACGAGAACTGCCGATGCCCCCAGTCGTGGGCGACGAGGCTGATCTGGCCGAAGACGAAGGCGAGGTAAACTGCGTCCAGTAGCAGGAGCCAGGTGTTGTCGAGGAGCACCACCAACGCGAGGCCCACCGCCAGCAGGCCGAGCGTGGAGGAGAGCTTGCCCAAGTAGTAAACGGGTTGGGGGTCCATCAGCCCGTTCTGCTTGATGCGACGCTTCAACTCGGCGTATTGACCCACCGGCGTGCGGGATGCAACCTGGCTCTCCCCCGGTGTATCGGCCGGAGATTGTCTGTCTGCTGACATCGGGCATGGTCCTTTCTAACCGTGGTACCGATCCAATCAATATGATACCCGGCGCCCGCGGGTGGGTAATGGGGAAAAGGGAAAGGAGGAGCGAGCGCTGGGATGTGCCGTGAATATACCCTCGCCGCCGCCGCCCGTAATGCTTTTCCGATCTATTTGCAGCGTAAATGTATCAAAATGTGTAGGGGCAGCACACAGAAGTGCACACGCAAGGGTTCTCGGGAGGGTGTGTACCGCGTGAATGCGAGAGGTCGAGGATACGATGTTAGACTGATCCGATGCCCTCGTCCGGTGCAAAAGTTGGAGCCGCGTCGAAGCGCGGGGTGTTCCGGGCGGGCGTCTCGAAGGCGGTCGCCGGGGCGGCGCTCGCCGGGGCGACCGCCGGCCTCTTCTACGCGTACAAGGTCGAGTCCCTCGACGTCGAGGTGAGTTCCGTGGCTCTGTTGCTTCCGCTACTGTCTAGGGAGTTCGACGGGTATCGGATCGCCCAGATCAGCGACATCCACATGGACGGATGGATGACGTTCGACCGTCTGAGCAAGCTGGCGAAGCT
>JACCTS010000450.1 GCA_013812245.1 Rubrobacter sp. | reverse complement strand
TGCCCGGAGCCGCAGCACGGGTCCATCACCGTGACCTCGGCGGCGGTCTCGGGCCAGCCGTCAAATGTCCCTGCGGCGGGCGTGCCGTCCTCCTTGCGGCGGAGGTATTCGAGATCTTTGAGGATGGGGCTGTCGGGGTAGCGGGCGGTCCACCACGCGCCCAAAGAGTTGTGCAGGAGGAACTTCACCATGTAGTCCTCGGTGAAGAGCTGGGTGACGGCGGGGAGGTCGTGGCCCCCGATCTTGCGCCCCGAGGCGTTTACCTCTTTCTTGGCCTTCGTCTGCCAGAACTGGTAGACCCAGCCGATACCGTCGTCCGAGGCGAAGGCGGGGGGTGGGATCCCATCCAGCGCCCGCTCCAGGGCGCGGCGTCCCTCGGGAAAGAGGCGGACCTCCGTTGTGGGGTCTTCGGGACGGAAGATGCCTGGAAGCATCGTCGAGGCGTAGCGGGAGGCGGTGGCCCAGGCGTCGGGGTCCCCCTCCTCACGCGCAAGCTCCGCGCAGTCCTCCAGCGTGACGGAGACACCCTCGTAGTCCGGGTGCATCAGCAGGCCGTTCTCGGCGAGGTAGCGGGCGAAGAGCATCCGGTGCCACACGCCGTAGGCGCACTCCTCCACGAGCGGGACGAGGCCGCGCTCCGGGTCCGTCCCGAGCTGGCGCGCCTTCGCCCGCAGCGCCCGCCGCAAGCGTCTCTCGTCTTCAGTGAGGCTCGGGTACGGCTCCCTCTCGTGGACCGCGAGCGCCTTGATCGCAGCTTCGGCGGCGCTCTCCGCAGCTTCGCGCGCTTCCACGATCTTCTTTTCGAGAGTCCTCCTGAGCGTCGGGGCTAGCGGTGGCAAGTCTCTCTCCTTGTCGGGGCCGTGGCCTGCCGGTGTTCCGGCCGCGGCATGGGGACCGGACGTATCCTGGGGTTGTAGAATGCGCCTGAAGCAACAAACCGTCCCGACACGGGAGGTACAAGACGATGAAGAAAAGCGATGTGGTTTCGCGGAACCCGAAGGTCGTGAGCGGGGCGCTGGTGTTCAAGGGCACCCGGGTGCCGGTAGAGGTGCTCGTGCAGCACCTGGCCGCCGGCGACACCCTGGAGACGTTCCTCGACGACTTTCCCGGGGTCAGCCGGGAGCAGGCGGTCGCGTACCTCGAGATGACGCCCGAAGCGGTGGATGCGCTTACTGCTTGACGAGATGCTGCCCCGGAGGCTGGCCAGACTATTCGACCCCGAGATGGAGGCGATCACGGTTCGGCAACGGGGGTGGGCCGCGAAGACCAACGGGGAGCTGCTATCGGCCGCGCAGGTAGAGTTCGACGCTCTCTTGACGATGGACCGCAACATGCCGTTCCAGCAGAACCTGGCAAACGTGGACCTCGTGATCGTCTTGCTCGAAGCGCGGAGCAACCAGCTAGTAGACCTGTTGCCCCTTGTCGAGAGGGTAAAGTCTGCGTTGCCGGAGGCCCGTCCGGGCGAACTGGTCCGTGTAAGCGCGCCGTAGGGCAGCCCCTCGACCCCACCAGCCGTACAGGTGGCCGACAGGCTGCTGGCGTGGCGAGATGCTGGCGGACTCACAGGGTCACCGGCCTTCCGGCGTCTATGTGGCCCATGATCCTGCCCCGAAGGTCCTTCAGGTACTGGTCCACCTCGTCCTCGGTGGCGAGGCTGGCGTTCGGCGGCCTGACGCGCACGGCCTTTGGCTCCAGCAGTCGGGCGGCCTCCGCGAGCGCGCGCCCGAATCGCTCCGGCAGGGAGAGCGTCAGGTTCTCCCACTCCGAGAGGGACACACCGTTCAGCGCGTCGAGGACCGCCGCGCCGCCCTCCAGTCGCGGCTTGTGTTGTTTCTGGAGGCCGCTCGCGCGCAGGATGCCGCTGCGCTGCTCTTCCGAGAGCTTCCGCCACGTCTCGGAGGACTCCAGCTTGCCCATCTCGGCGTCGAAGGCCTCGGCGTAACGCTCGTGGGTCTCGTTCAGGGCGGCGCGCAAGAGGTCCGTCGTCTCCGAGAGCAGCGGCGGCACGGGGTCGGGCTCATCGAGCAGCGTCCGCTCCCGCGCAATGGCCCCGGACTGCTCCC
The DNA here is from genome assembly GCA_013812245.1 of Rubrobacter sp. GTDB lineage: Bacteria > Actinomycetota > Rubrobacteria > Rubrobacterales > Rubrobacteraceae > JACDGB01. Next base: position 510 of record JACCTS010000450.1, on the reverse strand, counting down.
GCAGGCGTCTGCTCTCCGCGAGGCCGCCGGCGTGATGCAGCAGGCGGCTCAACCGCTCCCAGGCGGGTCGCCTGGCTCCTGTCCTTTCGGCGTTCTCTCTCCACGCGGACATCTCGGAGCGGAGCCGGTCGCGCTCGTTGTACAGACCGAGGATCAGGGCGTTGCCGTCGAGGTCGCGCAGCTCGCGCAGGTGGACCGTGTCCGGAGGCGCGGGCAGTGGCGACTCCCCTCCTGACTTTGCGGCCAGGGAGATCATGTAGTCCATGAGTCGGCGGGCCGCCTGCGGCTCCTCGTCGCTTCGCCACTGTACCCCCGCCTCGGTGAACAGCTTGCGGACTTCGAGGCGCTGTTGCATGGTGAGGACGATGGTCTCCGCGCGGAGGTCCGCGCCGCTGACCTTGCCCTGGTCCAGGTTGCGCGCCGGGGTTGGCACGCCGTTGACCGAGGCGCGCAGGTGGTCGGTCGCCAGAAGGACGAAGATAGCGCCGTCCACCGCGTCCCTCGGCCAGC
>JACCTS010000402.1 GCA_013812245.1 Rubrobacter sp. | reverse complement strand
CGCGCAAGCGGGAGGGCCGGTGGTTGTGGCCGACGTTTGCAGCCCCCGGCCTCATCTGGTTGGTGTTGCTGTTCCTCGTGCCCTTCTACGCCATTCTGTCTGTGGCGATGGGGACGCTCGACCCCATCTTCGGAGCGGCCGTACCCGAATGGAACCCGTTGAGATGGGACGCCACCTCCTTCGCAGAGGTCATGAATAGCACGACGCTCCAGGTCTTTGGCCGTACCTGCGCATATGTGGCTATCGCGGGCATCCTGTCTTTGTTGATCGGCTATCCCGTCGCTTACTTCATTTCCCGGCACGGTGGGCGGTTCAAGACCACCTTGCTTGTGCTCCTTATCGCACCCTTCTGGATCAGTTATTTGATGCGGATGCTCGCCTGGGTGAACTTGTTGCAGGACGATGGCTATGTGAATCGGGTGCTCATGTTCCTGCAGATACTCGACCGCCCGAAGAGTTGGCTGGCAGGAGAGTCTCTGACCGTCGTTCTGGGACTCGTATACGGGTACATACCCTTCTTAATTCTCCCGTTATACGCTGCACTCGACCGAATAGACCGAAAACTGCTCGAAGCGGCGCGCGATCTGGGCGCAAGCCCGTTGAAGACATTCCTCAGGGTAACGTTGCCACTTAGTAGGCAGGGCATGATCGCCGGCAGCGTTATCATTCTCCTGCCGATGTTCGGCGACTACTACACGCCGGATCTCTTGTCGGGCTCGCCCGGCAACACAATGACGGGCAACCAGATCGCCTTCTACCTGCAAGCCCCAAGCGGGGCAAACAGAGGCGCTGCGCTCGTGATCTTGTTATCCGCAGCGGTAAGCGTGCTGATGATCTACTACCTGATCACCGTGGCTCGCGCTGCCAGAGAGGCGCAGTGAAGACCATGGCGTCGCCTGTGGCGGCCCCCAAGGAGGGTCAATGAGCCGCGCAGCCGGGGCCGGGAAAACGGCGTCCCCCCGGCGCCCCGCCGAGTGGCTTGCGAACCCGTGGGGCCGGCCCCGATTCCTTGCGCTTTTCTCCTGGCTCTACGTAGTGTGGTCAATCGTTCCCGTTCTGATTGCGATCCAGTTTTCCTTCAACGCCGGACGGTCAAGGAGCACTTGGCAAGGTTTCTCATTTCGCTGGTACACGAGTGACCCAGACCTGTCTGTGTTGCACAACCCGGCACTGAGAGCCGCTATGACACAAAGCGTGAAACTCGCACTCCTGACCATGCTGATCGCCACGCCGATCGGTGTCGGCTTGGCAATCGGCTTGGCGCGCTGGCGTGGGCGCGCGTCAACAGCAGGCAATCTCCTCATGCTCTTCCCGCTGGTGACCCCCGAGCTGGTGCTCGGTTCGGCCTTGTTCCTGGTGATCGTGTTCCTTTACACATCCGTCCACCTTGGGACCTGGGCACAACTCCTCGGCCACATCACGTTTTCGATCTCCTACGTTGTCATCGTCGTACGGGGCCGATTGTTCGCAGTCGGGAAAGAGTACGAAGAAGCAGCCATGGACCTGGGGGCCTCGCCGAGGGAAGCGCTCCGCCTGGTGCTCTTGCCGATGCTCGCTCCGGCGATATTCGCAAGCCTCATGATCGTGTTTGCGATCTCAATCGACGATTTCGTGATCAGCTCGTTTCTCGCCGGCGGCGCAGAGTCTCAGACGGTCCCCATGCTGATCTACAGCAGCGCCCGGGCGGCGCCGAATCCCTCGCTCAACGCGGTGGCAACGCTGATGCTCCTGCTATCGATGACTGCGATAGTGCTTGGAATACTGATGCACCGGCGCCTGGCGGGGGGCAATGGTCAGGAGGGCGCAGTCAAGTCCTTCGCCCGCCTCGAAATCTAGCCAGCCACAGCATTCCTTGGTCGAAAAATGGCGCTCTGCGTACACTCTCGACCAGAGAAGCCTTCGGCTCCAAGAAGGATGGCCCGGACGGTGCGCACAAAGTCGGCGCCTCCCTTGTCGACCTGCTGGTGAGTGACGTTGAGAACCGTCAGTCCAAGGGCCTGTAGAGCATTTCGACGAACCAGGTCATGCTCCCAGACCGCCTTGCCGGAGTGGAAACGGTACCCGTCGACCTCGATCACGAGCCGGTGCTCGAGGTAGGCGAGATCCACTCGGGCGATGAACTTGGCGCCGTCCCGTATCTCCACCTGAAGCTGTGGAGGGGGAAG
>JACCTS010000396.1 GCA_013812245.1 Rubrobacter sp. | reverse complement strand
GGATCATCGAAGCCGTCTCCGAGAAGGCCGCCCCCAACGCGACCATCCTGCACCATCGCAGTAGCCTCTGGTACATGGTCCTCGTCGAGGAGCGCCGCCAGGACCTCACGCTCGTGAGCCCCTGGTATCCCGCCTGGCTACGCTACACGGACCTCGTTTGGCCCGAAGACATAGACCTCGAAACCTCCAACCTCCGCTACGGGACCCAGGACTACTCCGGCGTGGACGCCGCCCGCCAGGCCGCCAAACGCGGTCCCGTCTACGTCGTAGACCAGGAGAGCGCCGGTCCCCAATACTTCCGCGAGGCCGGCTTCTACTTCGTCCGCGTCGAAAAGGGCCTCCTCTACGAGCTCGTCCCCCCCGGCGAGAGACCCTACACCAGCACCGAAGAACAACTGGATTAGAGGCTGCGTCAATAGGGAGTGCGTCTACGTGTAAGGCGGGCACGGATGCTCCATCATTCGAGGAGTCCTCTAAGCTTCCCGAACACAAGGAGCATGTCCCATGCCCGCGCTTGAACCATACATCATCGAACCCATCTTCGAGCAATTCGAAGCCCTCTTGCCCGAGCGAAGCACGAGCAACCGATCGAACTGTTCGGGCGTAAGGCCGGTGAAGTTGTGGAAGTGCTTGGGCTTGCGGCGGAGTTTCTTGAGGTTGTGTCCCTAAACTTCTGTAAATTGGTGGCCCGCTAGAAAGAAGGGCCATCGTCCTCCAAGATGGTTGGTGTTCGAAGTCAACCGATCGGAGAACGGAGTGACGATGGCCAAGGATCATCGTAGGGTGGACGCGGAGCTGGCGCAAGGGGTCCTGCTGGACGACCCCGGCTTCCTGCGCGAGATCGTCGAGAGGGTGGTGCAGGAATTGTTGGAAGCCGAGATGACCGAGCACGTGGGCGCCGCGCCCTACGAGCGGAACGCCGCGCGCGCCGGACACCGCAACGGCCACAAGCCGAGGACCTTGAGGACCCGCGTGGGCACCCTGAACCTGGCCGTGCCCCAGGACCGCGAAGGCACCTTCTCCACAAGGCTCTTCTCCCGCTACCAGCGCAACGAGAAAGCGCTCTGTTTGGCGCTGATGGAGATGTACGTGGAGGGCGTCTCCACCAGGAAGGTCAAGGAGGTAACCGAAGTTTTGTGCGGCACCTCGTTTTCCAAGAGCCTGGTCTCCTCGCTGGCCGGTAGGCTCGACGCCGAGCTTTCGGCATGGAGGAGCCGGCCGCTTACGGCCGCCGCCTACCCCTACGTGTTCGTGGATGCTCGCTACGAGAAGGCCAGAGTGGACGGGCGGGTGGTGAGCCAGGGCGTGCTCGCCGTCTCGGCGGTTAGGGACGACGGCTTTAGGGAGGTCCTCGCCGTGGAGGTAGCCGACACTGAGAGCGAGGCGACCTACCAGGAGCTGTTTCGCTCCTTGAAGGCCCGAGGGCTCTCCGGCGTCGAGCTTGTGGTCTCCGACGAGCACGGGGGCCTCAAGGCGGCCGTCCAGAGGCACTTCCAGGGCGCTCCCCACCAAAGATGCCAGGTCCACTACGCGAGGAACCTCCTGGGCATGGTAGGCCACGCCAAGCGCAAGGAACTCGCGGCGGACCTCAGGGCGATCTTCGCGGCGCCCGCCAGGCACGCGGCGCTCGGGCTGGCGTCTTCGGTGGCCGAGAAGTGGACAAAGAAGGGTCACCCGAAGGTGGCCGAGCATCTGGAGGAGCACGTCGAAGAGTGCCTCTCTTGCCTCGCCTTCCCGGAGAGCCACCGGCGGCGCATCCGGACCACCAACGGCCTGGAGAGGCTCAACCAGGAAATAAAGCGCCGAACGCGGGTGGTGAGGATCTTCCCGAACCCGGAGGCGTGCCTACGGCTGGTGGCGGCTTTGGCCGTCGAGCAGAGCGAGGAGTGGGTTACGGGCAGGCGCTACCTGGACATGGGAGAGCTCGAAGAGCATCGTCGCGTGGAAGAGCGGAAAGCGGAGGGAGTGTTGCTCATGGAGCGGTAGTGCTCATGGAGCGGTAGAGGAGAGAGGAACGAGGCTTGGAGGAAATTACAGAAACTTCGGGACTTGACCTGAGGTGGCAAGGATTGAGAGGGAGTGGGGCTTAATCTAGCTCGTACAGCGCCCCGACTTCGACCCTCAAAAATGGAAGAGTTAGAGGGCGTTCTTAAACTCTTCTACGCTGAAGCCGGAGTTCTTA
>JACCTS010000350.1 GCA_013812245.1 Rubrobacter sp. | reverse complement strand
GGGTGGTGGAGAGGACGAACTCCTGGCGCAATGACCACAAGAAGCTGGTGTGGTGCACCGAGAGGCGGGGGCGGGTCATCGACTTCTGGCTAGCCTTCTCCAACGCGGTCATCGTCGTTGTCGGGAGGCTCATGCGAGAAGCCTGGACTCGTTACCGCTGGGAGGACCGTCCCCATCGCCGCCCATGACCTATTGGTGCAAGCTCTAAGTTCGCACGTTCTAGCCCCTATCTGAATTTGCGGAGATTTATGAATATCGGACCCAAAGAGACCTTCAAGGACATGCCAAACGCTGTGTTCTAAAGTTTCGCCCTCTTCTCTATCATCCAGGATGAAATTATTGACTTCATTCGAACCTACGGCAGCAATCTGTATGTAGTGAACTTCGCCCAAGGCTACGTTTAGGGAAAGGATAGGGATGGGCCGGGACTCTGGAAACTCGTCTGTGCGGTTTGGGTCGAGTGATAGATCAAAACTGTCTAGAGCTTTCGAGGCTTCCTTGTCAAACGGCTCAGTGCGTAGCGTTGCAGGCGAACCAACAAGGCGAGCGACTGCGCCTGCACTCACCTTATCGAGAGTCGCCTCTGCCCAACAAATACAGCGATTCAATTCATCGAAAAGAAGAGCGGTGTGTGAGTGCGAGAGAGGATTTCGTGCAGTGCTTTGTGCTCCTCTGGATGTAGCTGTGCACCACTGACGATGAATGGAGCTACAAGGTCATCGTATACTTTCACAGCATTGCAGAGCACTCGTTGATTGCTTTGAATATGGAGGACGAAAACAAACTCTAGGCGACAACCTCGGACGATTGCCTTGAGTACGTTCGTTGGAGCCTTGAGCAAGATGGCATGCTCATCTGTTCCCTGGGCAGGTACGAACCAGACAGGTGCTGGTTCTCTGACCATCTCTTCGTAAACTCTTGTAGCGGGGATATGTACCATTCACACGCTCAAGACAGACGTCCAATTGGCAACTGGATCGTATTTACTTTGCAGCTCACTTCTATGGTCGAGAATCCTGTTCCCATTGCCTACGATTAAGTTCCTTGCAAGAGGGACTCTTCTACAGCTTGTGGTAAGTCAGCGAGGGCGAAGTATCCGGTTGAGTAAAGGTAATCTTCACCACTTTCATCCACGATTCTTAGGTCGCCATTTGCCTCAGCTTCTTCATGAGGCAACGCACGATAGATCTTGTGCAACTCTAGAGAAGCTGGATATTCGGTGTTGTTCACGCAGACGGCGAAGCTGATCTTTCCTGTGGCTGTCATGTTCGACTAATCTCTCATCCGATCCAGGCCGGAGAGTATCTGGGAAGACTCGCGCCTTCTCGACGGGCGGTTACCGCGGGTGAGGTTCCAGCGGAAGTTCTTGTAGGGGTCGGCGGCGCCGTGGCCGGTGCGGTGGGCGGCCTGCACGGCGTCGAGGGCTTCGTAGACTTTCTCTTCGGGGACGCCTTCTATGTCCTCGCGGATGGCGGTGATCCCTGGCGGCTTGCTCGTCAGGTTGCGCATGACGGAGAGGACGGAGGTCGCGGCGTCGCCCCGGTGCTCGCCGAAGATGTCCGTGCCCTGCTTGCCCATGAGGACCATCGGGCGCGGGAACGTCCCGAAGACGGGGACGGCGTAGTGGGCGTGGCGGCAGAGCAGACGGCCCTTCTCCAGTTGCAGTAGCTCCTCGCGGGTGGTGCCGGAGAAGGAGCGGTAGCTGCTGTTCGTCAGCTCCTCGTCGCCGATGCGGCCGTAGAGGCTGGTGGCGGCGTTGCCGACTACCTCGTCGTCCACCTTGCTGCGGAACTGCTGCGCCCCGAAGAGCGTCAGGTTGAGGTGGCGTCCGCGGGCGGAGATGTCTACCAGCGTGTCTTTCAGGGAGGAGGTGCGGGAGGAGCCGGACGGGGCGTATTTGTTCAGCTCGTCCACAAAGATGATGAGCTTGTCTACGCCGAGGCGTCCGCTCTCCGCGAGCTCCCATATGCGGGAGATGACGCTGGTTACGATCAGGTCCTGCGGGATGCCGGTGAGCTGGGAGATGTCCACGACGCGCATCTCGTTGTTCTCGAACGGGCCTTCCACGCGGGGCAACTCGCCGTGCTCGACTTTTCCGTGCGCCAGGAGGCCGCCGCACTTGGTCGGGAGGACTTTGAAGCGGTTGCGGACTTTGGCGATGGTCATGTGGTTGTGGCCGTTCCAGGATGAGATGTTCTTGCCGTCTTCGCGGGCTGCCTCGAAGTAGTCTTCGATCTCATCGAGCAACCCGTAGAAGTCCGCCTGGGTCCTTATCCCCTGGTCCCGAAGCTCCTCGATAAACCCTCTGAACTTGTCGTCCATGTCCGAAGGCTCGAAGACGTAGCCAGCATACGGCAGCACGTCCCCAAGCTCCCAGATGATCGGATACACGTTCGAGTCCTCGCCCCGCGCGTTCCGCAGCGTGTTCAGCTTGCGCGTCGGCACGCCCTCTGCGTGGATGACCCGCTCCCCGGCCTCCATCCCATACCGCATCGGAGCAAAGATGCGGAGGTTGTCGAAGGGCTGAATCTCCAGCCCGAGGGAGGCGTACATCTCGCGGTCCTCTTGCGGCAGGCCCTTCTGTCCGGCCCGCTCGTAGCGTTCGGCCAGGTCGGGATCATCCGCCGGGTCCACCTCGACCGGCTTGTCCAGGAACAGGAGGTCGGCGCCCTTGACGTTGAACATCAGGGCGGCGACCTTCTTGTCCTTCATGGTCTGGAAGGTGCTTGCGATGGTGAAGAGGGCGTGGCTGGTCTTGGTCGAGAGCCCGCTCATGCCGGTTATGTTCAGGTGCCCTGCCTCGGGTCCGAGCAGGTAGTCGCCGTCCACGTACAGCGGCGTGCGCTGCGGGCTTCCGTCCTTCTCGTTGCCGTTCTCGTGCAAAAGCATCGGGATGTGGTGTCCCGAAAACTCCTCCGCGCCGAGCGCGTATTCGATGGCTGCGCTCGTGGCGAAATGCACCGGCCCCGTCCTCACGGGGCGCTTGGACTTCTTCTTTTCGTTGCGGTGCTTCGTGGCGAGGACGCGGGCTTTGAAGACGAGTATCTCCACCCTCTCGCTCAACGCCTCTAGAGCCGGGTCTCCGTCGTAGGCGTAGAAATCGTCGAGGAAGGATTGGAGGTCGGAGTAGCGGCGGGGATCGTCGAGGACGGCGATGGCGGTGGCATCCTCGGCCTCGGCGGCGACGATATGCCCGATGTCCAGGTTCTGGGCGGCGTCGGTCTCGGCAGTCCAGAAGTAGAACTCGTGGGCGGTGGCCGGGTTCTCCTCGCTGGTGACTACGCGGCCGATGGGGCCGAGATCCGTGTCCAGGTAGTTCGGGTGCAGCATCTAATTCCTCCCGTTCGCCGGTGAGTCTTCGGCGAGTTGCCGTTCCAGCCTCGCGTACGTCCGGGCGGAGCCCTGCACGAGGGGTTTGAGGATCTTCTCAACGTAGTGGATCGGGTAGATCATGGCTGGCCACCTCGGATCTGGCTTCGCCAGCGGCGCGCGCTCCGCGAGGATCCAACGCGAGATCTCGTCTATCTGATCCGGCTCCGTGTCCCGCGGCGCCTCCACCCGCATCAGCGACCCCAATGCGTCCGCGCCTTGTTGCGGCGGCCACATCCTGAGATACCACGAGGTCCGATGGTCGCCAGGGCTGCGCCTGAGTTGCCAGTCCGGGACGAAGCTGGTCGTCCGCATCCCCGGTTCCAGGTCGAGCAGCATTCCGACATCCCGGCCCACGAACTCGGGACGGGCGACGTTCTTGATGAGGCCGACGGCCCGCCGGTTTGATTCCGGGAGATCCTGCAGCTGGCCGTCAACCGCGATCCAATCGTCCGAGTCGAGAACCCTATCGTCCAACTCCCACATGCCCAGCATCCCGCCCTCCAGCCGCTCCCGGAGGCTCCGAACCCTTCCGCGGGCGCGTTCCCGCATCCCGACGTAGTCCGAAGGGTCTTGCTCGTCTATGTACTCCACCGAGTCGAGCACCAGGTGCTCGGAGGACGGAACTTCGTCCGGGCTGAGCTCCGAGAACCCCGCTTCGAGCAGCAACTCCCAGAAAGCCTCGACCCCCGATTCTCCGGCGCTGCGAGGCAGGATCACGGCCTGCACCACGGCCGGAGGGCTCTCCATCTTCACCCGCGAGAACCTGCGATCATCGCGGTTGACTATGGCGGCGGCGACGGTCGCCACCACGACGGGGGACATCTCTATACGCCCGATCTCACGCGTGCTCTGCACGCCGTCGAGGAAGTAGCATAGCCGCGACGTTCCATCGTGGGAGCCGGGGTCGCGGGGTCCCGGCGGCGTCTCCAGGTGGTGCGGCCTTCCCTGCGGCGTTTGATCTTCCTCCGTCGGGAGGTCGGAGAACTGCTGGGCCTCCATGTCGCAGGAGCCCGCGCCGGCCGTTATATGTATGCCCTTGCGGCGGGCCCCGGCCAGCGCGTCACCGATCTTCTCCGCAAAATCCCTGGAAATGCTCCCCGATAGCATCTGCCGGATTATACGCAGCGAGTGGAGCGAAGGCTAACCGGCCAACCCTGTCCCTGCTATTCAGGTAGAGATACGGGCAGCTCGAAGTTCCTCTCGGCCAGGGAGACGGCGTTGCGGAAGCCGCGGCGCTCCTCGGGCGTGTCCTGGAAAGCGTCGCGGGCCATCTTGAGGACCTTCTTTGCCTCGGAGCGCTGATCTTTGCCGTTCGGGATCTCCTTGGAGAACGCGTAGGTGAGATCGCCTTCACCGGCCTCGTAGAAGTGGAAGTAGATGCTCTTCTGGCGCCCGAGGCCGGTGAGAGCTGCGTCGCCGGAGACCTGGGAGACGTTGAGCAGGGTCCCTGCGGAGAAGGGCTCGCCTTCCTGGGGGTATACGGAGAAGGCGAGGCGAACGACCGGCCCGTAGAAAGTCTTGTAGTACTCGAGCTGGCGCACGATGCTGGCCGCGCCCCGTATGGCGTCTATCTCCTCCTTCGGGGCGGCGGCCACGACGTGGCCTTGCGGCGGGCGCATGGAGTCGCGGCCCTGGGTGGAGATCACGCGGGCCTGGACTCCCCGGTCGGCGACGGCCGAGGCGATGCTGTGCCGGACGCGCTCGGGAAGAACCAGGCCGCGAGACTGGTCCATCAGGAACCGAACCTCTCGAAGAAGCGGGCGAAGTAGCCCACCGCCCCGAAGTAGTCATCGAGACGCACCCACTCGTTGGGGGCGTGGAGGCGGCTGTCGGTGTTGGCGACGCTGCCTGTCATGATCGTCGGTATCCCGAGCTCGGTCGCGATAAGCGAGGTTGGGCCGCTGCCGCCGATGGTCGGGTAGACAACGGCGTCATCCACGCCCAGGTCTTCCCAGGATTCGACCGCCGTGCGGACGATGGGGGAGTCAACGGGTGTCTTCGCAGCCTCGACGCCGTGCAGATCAACGACCTCTATGTCGTCGAAGCCGCGTTTGCGGAGGTGGGATCGGATCAGCTCCAGAACCGGACCCGGACTTTGCCCCGAGACGAGCCGGAAGTCCATCTTCACGAACGCCTCCGAGGGAACGATGGTTTTGGTGCCAGGCCCGGTGTAGCCGGACTGTATCCCGGCGATGTTCGCCGTCGGCCGCAGCAGCATCTCGCTCAGCGCCGCTTCGCCAGTGAGGTTCCGGTCGAACGCGCCCACGTTCCAGGAAGCCTTCATCGCGGCCTCGTCGAAGGGGATGCGGCCAATGGCTTCCAGGTCTTTCTCTGACGGAGGGTCCGCGAGGGCGTCGAGGCCGTCCAGCGTGATCTCGCCGTTCTCGTCCTTGATGGTTCTCAGCGCCTGGATGAGCCGCCAGACGGGGTTGGGCGCGATGCCACCGTACATGCTGTGCAGGTCGTGGGAGGCTCCCTTGGCGCGCAGCTCGACGTAAGCCATGCCCTTGGTGCCGCAGAAGATCATGGGCCGTCCCGTGCCGTCCTTCATCGAACCTTCCCAGATACAGGCGTCGGCGGCGAGGAGTTCCGCGTTGTTTCTCACAAAGGGGGCGAGGTTCGGGCTGCCGATCTCTTCTTCGCCTTCGATCAGGAACTTCAGCTTGAAGGTTGGCTGACCGTGTTCCTCTATATACAGGCGAAGCGCCTGTATGCGGGCGAGCACGTCGCCCTTGTCGTCGGCGACGCCACGGGCGAAGATGCCGCCGTCGCGCAGCGCGGGCTCGAACGGGTCGCTCTCCCAGAGGTCCAGCGGCTCCGGCGGCTGCACGTCGTAGTGGCCGTAGGAGAGGAGGGTTTTCTCACCTTCTCCGATCTCCGCGTACACTACCGGATGGCCGTCCGTCTCCATCATGCGGGCTTCGGCTCCGGCTTCCCGAAACTTCTCCGCGACCCAACCGGCGCACTTCCGGAAACCGTCCGTATCTTCTTTTCGGGCCGAGATCGAGGGCATCCTCAAGAACTCTTTCAGCTCTTCGAGGAGTCCATCCCTGGCGCCGCTCACACGCTCTTCAATGCTCATGCGCAAACCTCCATCGAGTCCACGGTGAGGTTAGCACTTTCGCGGGTTCTGTTCGTTGTCTTTTCCGTGGTCCACCGGGGATGAGGCTGGTATTATTAAAGCCTGTCTCATGCCTATCGAGAAGAGACTGGATTCTGGCCCTGAGCACTCCGGGCGCCGCCACGGAGAACTCGGGCGCGGACGCGCCCGTCACCACAACTGGGACCCTGACGATTTCTTCGGCCTCGACGTGCAGAGCATGAGCCCAAGGGCGCAGGTCACGACCTCGCTCGCGGTGCTGGTACCGGTTGTGGTCAGTACGACCGTGGTCTTTGCACTCGTCCCGGCATTATGGTGGCTGATCTTCTTCTTTGGATGGATGGTATTCCCGGCCTTCGGGCTGCTGGTGCGGGGGATCGCGGGCCTCTCTGAGGATAGCGGCTCGAAATCGCTGCCACAGAACGACAGGGAGCGGGAACTATTGCGGGCGCTGCGGGAGAACGGAGAACTGACCCCCACGCAGGCTGCGATGGAGACCTCGCTCTCCGTGGCGGAGGCGGACGCGATGCTCAAGGAGCTGGCAGAGGGAGGTCACCTGGAGGTAAGGGTCCGCGGCGGCGGGCTGTTCTACGCCCTCTGGGACTACGAGGCTGAGGCCTGGCGGCGGGAGTTGGAGAACCCGCAGTAGAGGTTTTGCGGAGACTCCGGCATGTTATTATTCAGGGTCCAGAGAAGGGGTTCCGTGGACGAACTGGAGCTTAGGACGGGCGCTTAGAGTGGAAGATCGCAGGGTACCGGAGACGCTCGAGGAGGCCTACCGCCTCCGGGATACGGCCGAGTCCTTGCCTGAGCGGGATTTCTACCAGGAGCAGGTGTTCAGGCTCCGGCGCGAAGAGTACCGCGCGCGGGGTATACGCACGGAGATCTCCTCCCGCCGCCGCGAGCGCCAGAGCGCCATCGAGTTCTCGCGGGAGATGTTCTTCCTGGAGGTGCAGGAGATCTCCGGCCGCAACGGCGCCGGCCGCCAGGCTCGAACCTCCCAGCACGAGGCCCGGCGTTACGCCATCCGCCTCGACACCCACGCCTTCCTCAAGCAGCTCGCCTCCCCGCACTCCAGCGCCGTGGAGCTGTACCGGCGGAACTACCTAGAACTCCTGCGCATGGGAAAGCAGCCGGCCGAAGCATACTATCTCTCGCGGGTTATCGGGCTCGCCGGTGAGGCTGAGTTCCGGCACGCGGTCGAGGGCGTGCGGCAGTCCGGTTACCCGAAAGGGCGCCTGCCGTACACGGTGGAGAAGACGGCCATACAGATCCGGGACCTGCCCGGCGGTATGATCCTGATCCTCCTCACCTTCTTCGCCTCGTTGTTCGCGTTCGTGTGGGCGACCAGCGGCTGGACCGAGGGGGCGAGCACGGGCACCGTCTTCTTCGTCACCCTGGGCCTCATCGCCGCCGGGGGCTTGATGCTGATCTCAGCAATCTTCATCATTACGTTCATCAGATCCATCAACAAGTAGTCCCGACCGGAGGGATAGGCGATGTCATATTCCCCTACGGCGGGCCAATGCCGGGCGTGATCGGTAAAGGCCGGAGCCCAAGTGTGGCCCCGGCCGGTATGCGCGATCTGCCAACGCCTGCTACGGGCAGGTGTCAGCGAAGAAGGTGAAGTCCCCGTTGTAGACGCCGTCGTAGACGCTGGCGCAGGTCACAGAGCCGGACAATCCTCTCCCTTCCAGGTGCTCTTTTTCTAGCTCAATTGGGCTAGATCCGGCCCGAGACCGCTAGAGACTTCCACTCCCTGCCCCGATAAAGGAATAACGCGGTCGAAGGACTCATCGCCGCCGCGAAACGGCGAGCCCGCCGCGAGGCGGGCTCGCAAAGCCGGCGAGCCTCCGGCGAAACCGGGGCTTGATGCGAGCCCCGGTTTTCTTTATCGTTCCCTGCGCCAATACGTGAGCGAGGAAGCTCGCACGCCCGGAACCTCACGGAGGCCGACATCCGCCCGCCGGCGCACCAGGAACCCGCCGAACACCAGAACTACCGGACGCGCCGCGACAGGCGTCGGCAGACGCGCAATGTCCGCCGTCTCCGTGGCCTGCGCCGGATGTCCCTCTTCGCCCTCGCCGCCCTGGCGGCTCTCGCCGTCGGGGCCGCGCTGCTCTCGTTGAACGCCCCGCGGGGGATCGAGAGCGTATCGCGGCCCGTCGCGGTCCCGCCACCCGCGCCGCCCAAGGCGCCTTCACCGGAGACGCCCTCGCCGGAGACGGCCTCCCAGGAGACGGCCTCCCAGGAGACGGCTTCCCAGGAGACGGCTTCCCAGGAGACGGATTCGCCGGAGGTGGATTCTCCGGGAGAGTCCGCGCCCGTCGCCATGGCGGACCTGGAAGATCGGCTGCAGCAGATAGCCTCCGAGCACGCGGGGTTCTACGGGGTGGCGGTCTTCGATCCGGCGTCGGGAAAGACCGCCACG
>JACCTS010000347.1 GCA_013812245.1 Rubrobacter sp. | reverse complement strand
GTCGCGGCGCTTCTCTCCGCAGTCGAGTCCGGCGGGCAGGGCGCGCTCATGGCCCCGACCGAGGTGCTCGCCGAGCAGCATTATCTCTCGATCTCCGCAGCGCTCTCGGACCTTCCAGTGAACGTCGTGCTGCTTACGGGTTCTCTCAACGCCGCCGAACGGAAGGCCGCGCTTGCGTCTGTGGCGGCGGGCGAGGCGAGCGTCATTATCGGGACACACGCCTTGATACAGAAAGGTGTCGAGTTCCAGAACCTGTCGCTGGTAGTGGTGGATGAGCAGCACCGCTTCGGGGTCTCCCAACGGACGGTCTTCCGGGAGAAGGGTACGACGCCGGATACGCTGGTCATGACGGCCACACCCATACCGCGCACCCTCTCCTTGACGCTCTACGGGGACCTCGAGGTCTCTGTGATAGATGAGCTTCCACCAGGACGCAAGCCGGTCGAAACTAGTCTGGTGGACCTCTCTGGGCGAGAGGTGGCCTATGAGGTGGTGCGAGAGGAACTCGAAGCGGGACGGCAAGCGTACGTGATCTGCCCGCTCGTTGAAGAGTCTGAGGCGCTGGAGGACGTGCGCGCGGCGGAGGAGCTATTCGACGAGCTGTCCGAGGAAGTTTTCCCCGACCGCAAGGTCGGACTTCTGCATGGCCGGATGAAGGCCGAAGAGAAGCGGGAGGTAATGGCGGCGTTTCGCGCGCGGGAGATCGAGGTTCTCGTCGCCACAGTGGTGGTCGAGGTCGGGGTGGACGTGCCGAACGCCAGCGCCATCGTGATCGAAGGTGCGGAACGCTTTGGGCTCTCGCAACTCCACCAGCTCAGGGGTCGGGTCTGCCGTGGACTACATCCCCCTAAATGCTTCCTGGTAGCCGAGCCGAAGACTGATGACGCGACGAAGCGCCTGGAAGCACTGTGCGAACATCAGGACGGTTTCAGGCTATCGGAGGTAGACCTCCAGATCCGGGGCGAGGGCACGTTGTTCGGAAGCCGCCAGAGCGGGATGCCGGACCTCAAGGTGGCGAAACTTCTGCGGGACATAGACGTGCTTGTCGAGGCGCGGCGCGAAGCCTTCGCCCTTGTGGCGGGGGATCCAACCTTGAAAAAGCCGGCGCATCGCCCCCTGAGGCGCGAGGTCCGGGACCTTCTTGGGGAGAACGTCGAATGGCTGTTCAGAGAGTGAGTCGCGAGTCATGAGTGGTAGGCTGAAAAAACACAACTCCTGGCTTATCCGGCAGGCGGTGCGCTCTTGAGGATCATCTCCGGGTCTGCCCGTGGTGCGCGCCTCGCGGCGGTGCCCCCTGGCGTCCGGCCGACCTCGGACCGGGTGCGGGAGAGCCTCTTCAACGCGCTGGGCCAGTTCTTCGATGGAGGGGCCACGCTAGACCTGTACGCGGGCACGGGGGCTCTGGGCATCGAAGCCCTCAGCCGCGGGGTCGAACGCGCTACGTTCGTGGAGAAGAACGCACGCGCCGCGGCGGCCATCGGGGAAAATCTTCGACGAACCAGGCTGGAAGAACGGGCGGAAGTTACGCGGGAAAGCGTCGGTCGCGCGCTGGAGCGTCTGCGGGAGCATGGCAGAACATACAATTTGATATTCATGGACCCGCCATATAGAATCGCGACGACGGAGGTCGAGGGCGTTTTGTCGCGTCTTGGCGCTTTGCTGGCGCCCGATGGACGGGTGGTGGTAGAGCGGGGTGATGCTCCAGAAGAGGTTCTGCTAGGCGAGAAAGGGGTCACGCGCCGCTACGGTGGCACGGTGGTAACCGTCTTTGATCGGTCTGATCTCATGATGAGCGTGGCGATCTGTCCAGGGAGCTTTGATCCCATTACGGTCGGGCATATCGACGTGATACAACGCGCTTCGGGCGTGTTCGACCACGTCGTTGTGGCCGTAGGGGCCAACCGGGTCAAGAACCCCCGGCTGTCGCCCGAGGAGCGGGTCCGGCTGATAGAGAAGGTGACCGGGGACCTCGGCAACGTCTCCGTGGAGATTATGGACGGGCTGCTGGTGGAATTCGCCAGGGAGAGGGGCGCCAGGGTCATTGTAAAAGGCCTTAGGGCCGTCTCGGACTTCAACTCCGAGTTCGAGCAGGCGCAACTCAACCAGACGTTGGACTCCGAGATCGAGACGATGTTCATTATGGCCACGGCCAAACACAGCTTCCTCTCATCGAGCGCGGTGCGCGAGATCGCGAGCTACGGCGGTGACGTGAGCGAATTTGTCCCACGTGAGATACTGGGCACCGTGGTAGAGGCTTACTCAGGCACGCAACCGGATACGGAGCGGCGGATAAAGACGGAGAGCAAAGGATAGGATCCCCTATGGACGTACTGGTGCTGATAGACAGGCTCGAGGAGCTGGTGGAGGAGGCCAGGAGCTTCCCCGGCTTCGGGAACACGGCCATGGTGGACCGTGACGCCGCCTTCGACGTGATAGACCAGATGCGCCAGACCATCCCGGAGGAGCTCAAGCAGGCGCGTTGGATCGTCAAGGAACGCCAGGCGATGCTCGACGAAGCCCGCAGCGAGAGCGACCGGATAATCCGCGGCGCCCAGGAAGAGGCGGAGAAGATCACCTCAGAAGAAGAAGTCCTCAAGCGGGCCGAGAAGCGCGGCGCGGAGATCATGGAGGATGCCCGTCGTCGGGAGCGTGAGATCCGCCTCGGCGCCGAGGACTACGCGGACGAGGTACTCGCCAACCTGGAAGACAACCTCGGCCGGCTCCTCGAAGCCGTCCAGCGTGGCCGCAACAAGCTTCAAGGCGTCCCGGAAGAGTAAAATACACCAATGACTGATTTGATTCCCCTCAAGCGTCCCGGCCTTGAGGTCGGAGACCAACGCGAGTACGGAGCCAACTTCGATGTCGAGCCCTTCGACCTCTACGGACGTCACCACGATATAGAAAGCGCCGAGGCTAGCGTAACCGTCACGCGCCTTTCAGAAGGTCTGCACCTCGATTTGAAGGTGACGACCACGGTGCTGACTACCTGCGATCGCACGCTCGAACCCGTCGAGTTAGAGTTGACCTTCGAGGATTCGGAGTTCCTGCCCGGGCCGAGCAACGAGGAACTCTGCGTCGAAGATTGGACGCTGAACGCCGCCCGTTACACGAGGCGGGCGCTGCTGAACGAGGTGCCGATGCAGGTATTCCGGCCCGGCACAGAACCCGTACAGACCACGCAAGATGAAGACGAGGTGGACCCTCGGTGGCGCGGCCTCGACGATTTGTTCGCCTCGGGTTTTTGATTTCCGACCACATCAGGAGGTAACGATATGGCAGTACCGAAGAAGAAGACCTCGCAGGCCCGCAGGGACCAGCGGCGGGCGCATCACGCGATAAAGAACGTCGGCCTGGCGGCCTGTCCCAACTGCGGTTCTCCCCACCGTCCACACCGGGTCTGTTCGGTGTGCGGCTTCTACAAGGGAAGGACCGCCGTCGCCGTGGAGGCGACAGAGTAGCCACCCCTTTACCGGGGCACGTCCCGAGTGCGCATCGCGGTTGACGCCCTTGGCGGCGACGAGGCTCCCGAGGAGATAGTCTCCGGGGCGGTCGCCGCCGCGAAGCGTCTGCCCGAAGACGAGATATGGCTCGTCGGGGAAGAGGCGAGCGTCTCGAAGCTGGTCGGCCCCGAGATGCCGCAGAACCTGAGTCTCCGCGATGCCGGTGGGGCGGTCGGCATGGAAGAGGAGCCCGCCTCTGCGCTTCGGGCGCAACCGGACGCGAGCATTGCCGTCGCCGCCAGCCTGGTACGGAATGGCGAGGCGGATGCGATATTTTCCGCCGGGAATACCGGGGCGACGGTCGCTGCGGCGTTGCTCAGGATCGGACGCCTTGAAGGATGCCGCAGGCCTGCCATCGCCACGATGCTGCCGTTCTCTTCCCCGGTGTTGTTACTCGATGCCGGGGCGACCACGATGTGCCGGCCGCAGGACCTGCTGAATTTCGCTATTCTTGGCGTCGTGTTCGCGGAACGATACTTCGGTCTGGATTCGGCGAGGGTCGGTCTGATCAACGTCGGCGAAGAGCCCGGTAAGGGCGACAAGCTGGCGAAGGAATCCCACGCCCTCATCCGTGACGCCGGTGCGGTTCGCTTCGTTGGCAACGTCGAAGGGCGAGATATTGGCAGCGGAGTCGCGGACGTACTGGTGACGGACGGGTTCACCGGCAACGTCGTGCTCAAGACAGCCGAGGGCGTCTCGCGTGAGATCTTCGGAATGCTTCGTTCCACCATGACCGCCAGTACCATGACCAAACTCGCTGCGGGTATTCTCAGGCCGCGACTCCGCGAGATGCGGAACCGCCTGGACCCGGAGAATTATGGCGGCTCGTTCCTGCTCGGCGTGAAGGGCTCCGTGGTGATCGGACACGGAAACTCCCGCGCCCGCAGCGTCGAGAACGCCCTCATCGGTATCTCCCGGGCCGGGGCTGGCCTCACAGACGCGCTGCAACAAGCCCTCGACCGCACGCATTCCGCTCCAGTCGGAGACGAGGCGTGAGCGGGCCACCGTCAGGCAGGATCCTCGGCGTCGGACGTGCGCTCGGTAGCCGCGTCGTCACCAACGACGACCTCGCCAGCATCATAGACACCAGCGACGACTGGATCCGCGAGCGCACCGGGATAAAGGAGCGCCGCTTCGTCTCCGAAGATGAAGACTGCTCAACCCTCGCCGTAGACGCCGCGAAAGCGGCCCTCGAACACGCGGACGTTGAAGGTGGCGAGATAGACCTCGTCATCTGCGCCACCTCGACCGCACCGGAGTCCATGCCTTCCGTGGCGTGCCTGGTGGGCGAGGCCATTGGTGCGCCCGGAGTAGGCGCCATGGACCTGGCGGCGGCGTGCGCCGGATACTCTTACGCGGCCTCCGTCGCGGACTCGATGCTCCGCAGCGGCGTCGCCAACCGCGTCCTTCTCATCGGCGCTGACGCCATGACAACCATAGTGGACGCGAACGATCGCTCGACCAGTGTCCTGTTCGGAGACGGCGCGGGAGCCGTGGTGCTCGACAGGGGAGACGGCTCCTCGGGGTTCGTGGATCACGTCCTCGGCGCTGATGGAAGGATGGCCCCGTTCGGCCGGGCCGGACATCCCGGCGACGAGCAAAAGCTCTACCAGAACGGCCGCGAGGTCTTCAAATTCGCCGTTCGCGTGCTCCCGGAGATGGTCGAGAAGCTCGTCGCCCGCAACGGCATCGCGCTCGACGAAGTCCAGTACATCATCCCGCATCAGGCAAATGCACGCATAATACACGCGGCGGCGAGAAAGCTGGACGTGCCTGACGGATGCATCGTGGTGAATGTGGATCGTTTCGGGAACACGTCGGCGGCCAGCATTCCGATCTCGTACCCGGACATCTTCGATGGGTTCGAGCCGGGGCGGTATGTGATCACGGTCGGTTTCGGGTTCGGCCT
>JACCTS010000318.1 GCA_013812245.1 Rubrobacter sp. | reverse complement strand
CGCCGCTGACAAACGAGTTCGTGATGCTGATAAAAGACACGTCCATCGTCTCGGTGATCGGGCTCGAAGAGCTTCTGCGCTCGGCGCGGGTGATCCAATCCGCGACGGCCAACGCAACCCCGCTGCTGGTAGCCGCGCTCTTCTATCTGGCGATTTGCCTGCCCCTGATCTACCTCGCCAACGGCCTCGAACGCCGCCTAAACCGCCGAACGGCTTAGGGGAGCGGGCGACCCTGCCTACTCGGAGGACTGCTTCCTCTCTTCCACCACCGGGACTCCTTCCGCCCCCTCTTCGTAAGTTATGGCCGGAGTTCCAAGGGACGCGCCCTGGCTTTGAATGAAGCGGCGCTCGGAGGAGTAAGCCTGGACCATCATGGCGAGCTCCAGCCGGTCGCGCTCCGCGGGCAGGGTCCCGGCTTCCTCCTGTTTTGCAAGCTCTTCGCCGCTCTCGCCCAGTGACGATTCCAGTTCGCCTATCTTCCGCCGCATCTTGAGCCGGCCGCCGGGGGTGAGACGCAAGAAGGTCTGCTCGTTCGGCCCCTGCATGGGGTAGACCCAGGCGCTTCTCAACCAGGACTGCAGGATCTCGTTCCGGATATCCCCATTGTTCCTAAGCTCCACGATGCTCACGCTCCCTCTGACGGTTTCGGTCGAAGTCCCTAATGTACCCGTTACCTCCCGGAAACTCTACCCGGCGTCCCGCGTATGGATTTGTGAGATGGCCAATTCGATGAGATACCCAACGAGAACCTGGGAAGAGTTGCAAACTCACCTCACGGGCTCCTTCACGGCCCGGCTTCACGGCCTCCTCGTGCCGGAGATATTGCTCTTCGGCCCGGAGGGAGAGTTCGGCAAAGTGCGGCGCGGTCCCTCGCGGACGGAGGTCACAGCCGGATCCTTGAACGCCGTCATCGAACAAAGGGGAAACGCCAGCTACCGGATGCTCACCACCGGCACGCTGCCCGGCGCGCCGAACGGCGGAGCGGCGGCCGTGACGGAGCCGGTTGACCGCTCCGTCGACTTCCTGGAAGTTCGGGCCGGTGGGCGGACCTACCGGGCCCGGGTCAGCTTCCTTCGGAATCGGGCGACGGTCCTTTCGCAGGAAGGGGAAGAGGCGGCGCGGCTGAAGGGCAATCTCACCGGCCGGAGGTACGAGGTCTCCTTCGCCCCGGAGATGGTGGGCGCGCTGCCGGTCGCGGTGCTGATTCTCTTCCACACCATCGTCCACCGGGGACGGGCCTTCCAGACAGGATGAAAGGACGTGAGGATGGATCCACCCGTAGAATGACTACTCAACGGGACACGGGAAAAGCGACGCGGAAGGAGTAACCATGCAGGAAGAGCCCCGAAGAGAGGAAGGCTCCAGGCTAAGGCGTATCCCAGTGCGTGGCCCCGGAGATAGCTCAACAGGCAACGCAGCTGAAAACCCGACGCCCCGAGACCCGGCCGCCGCCGAAGATCCGGCGTACAGCAGCCCGACGGCCGGCGGCCCACTAGGCGGGGGTTCGGAGACTGGCAGCTGGGAGACAGGAGATCCGGCGGGCTATGCGGAACGTGACCGGATGGACGGTGCGTCAAGAGGAACCGGAGGCGCGCCGATGGGTACGATGGGGGCGCAGGACGAGCAGACGTGGTCCATGCTCTCCCACCTCAGCGTGCTGGTGGGCCTCATCGGGCTCATGCCGTTTGGGGCTCTGATCATCTGGCTCGTCTACAAGGATCGCTCGCCGCGGGTGGGGTTTCACGCCCTGCAATCGCTCTGGTACCAGGTGGCCTGGCTCGTGATCTGGATAGTCGCGGGTGTCCTCGGCGGTTTGTTTACCCTCATAACCTTCGGAATCGGGATAATTCTGGTGATACCGCTTGGCATCCTAATATGGTTGGCTCCAATAGTGCACGGCTGCTATGCGGCGTACAAGGTCAACCAGGGTGTGGATTACCGCTACCCGTACATCGCCGATAGGATCGGCGGCCCGCGGAGGACCCTCTAGAGGGTAGGTTGGGGCAGATCTTCGGGCGTGGCGTAGACCGTGATCGTGGACCCGACCGGGGCCATGGCGCCGGGAGCGGGGTCCGTTCCCCACGCCACGCCCCTGGCAGCGTAACCTTCCCGGTAGTCGTAGACAAAGTTTACCTTGAAGCCTCTATCCCTCAGCTTCTGTGCAGCCCAGTAGTCGAAGAACGCGTCCACGTTCGGCACCGGCGCATACTCGACTTTCCTGTCCTCCGCGTTGGCCGTATCAGCGGTCTCCACCGGTTTGGTATCGGCAGCCGTTTCGGGTTGTTTGGCGGATTCCCCGCCGGACTCACCGGAAGGTTCCTCGGTGGACGCCTGAGCGGCCTCCGGTTCCGAGGCCTTGGGAGCCGCGGGAGGATTGGCTTCGACGGGGTTCGCCCGTTCGAGGACCTGTTTCGCCTCGCCACGCGCTGGCAGCTCGACGACGCCGAGCCCGGCCGCCAGGGCGCTTCCGCCGCCAAGCAGGAGAAGGGCGAGCGCGGTGCCAAGGGCCAGGCGGCCCCGGCGCTTGCGAGGCGCGCGGGGAGCGGCCGTGCGGCGGGCCTCCCTGGTCCCGACCGCACCGGCGGAGGGGAGGCTATCTTCCACGTCGGCGAGCATCGCCGCCGCCGAAGGGTAGCGGTCCTCGGGCCTCTTGGCGAGGGCTTTCAAGACCGCCGCCTCGGTGCGCGGCGAGATCTTCTTGTTCAGCTTGCGCGGGGGCCTGGGAGGAGTATTTACCTGCTGTTTCGCCAGGCTCTTCACGTCACCGGAGAAGGGCGGGCGGCCCGTCAGGCAGTGGTAGAGGAGGACGCCAGCGGAGTAGATGTCGCTCCGGGGGGTCGCTTCCCTGCCCCGAATTTGCTCCGGAGACATGTAGCGGGCGCTGCCGATGATCTCGCCCGGCTCCCCCGTCTCGGCATCGTCGTCCTCCATGAGTCGGGCGATGCCGAAGTCCCCCACCTTCACGGTGCCGTCGCGGGTGATCAGGATGTTCGACGGCTTGATGTCGCGGTG
>JACCTS010000300.1 GCA_013812245.1 Rubrobacter sp. | reverse complement strand
GCGGCGTCGGCGACGCGGTGCGGCTCTTCGAGGTCGAGCGTTGGCGGCTTGCCCGTGAGGACGGCGCAGAAGCCGCAAGAGCGGGTGCAGACGTTGCCCAGGATCATGAACGTCGCCGTGCGGTTGTTCCAGCACTCCCCGATGTTCGGGCAGCGGGCCTCCTCGCACACTGTGTGGAGGTTCAGGCCGCGCATCGTCTCCTTGATGTCGCGGTACGTCTCGCCGTCGGGCACGCGGGCCTTCAGCCATTCGGGACGGCCGTGCGCGCCGGGGGTTCCGTTCCTCTGCTGCCGGAACGGTAGGTACTCCGTCGGGGCGCCGTCGGGTGGCGGGGCCACGGGGCGGTCTTCCCAGCGATGTCGCACCTCGAAGGTGCGCGTTCCGTTCTCCAGGACTTTAAGGTTGATCTGCCTGCGAGCCACCGTTCTCCTATCTCTCGCGCCTTCCGCACTATAGTAACCCACCGGCAAGCGGCCCGACGTGAAACCAGACCCTACTCCAGCAAGAGCCCCCGCCCACCGTCCGCCGACAGGTGCGCATCCAGGACTGGTCGCGCCGTCTCGATCACGTCAAGCCGGGCCAACTCCTCCGGCCGGAAAAAGCCCAGCTCTTCAGACTCCTCGCTGCGGCGGAGCGTTCCGAAGCCATCTACCTCCACCTCATAGACGAACGTGACCAGCCGGACCACGTTGCCATCGGGATAACGTACGATACTGGACGGACCGGGGAAGACGGCGAACAGTTCCTGTCCCACGACTTCGAGGCCCGTTTCCTCCCGAACCTCGCGGTGCAGGGCGGTCTCCAGCAGCTCCTCGGCCTCGATGCCGCCGCCGATCAGGCCCCAACGGCCGCAGTCGCTCTGGCGCTCAAGGAGAAAGGCGCCCTCGTGCTCTATGATCGCCAGGATCCCGACGCCTATCGGCCGGTTGGGACTTGGTGCGTCGGGGTCCCGGTAGAAGAACTCGGCTCTGGAGACGTCAGGCATCAAGTGTCAGGCTTCAGGAAATCCTCCGTCGCCAGGGCTCATCCCCAGGCAACGGTTCCGTTGGCAAAAGCTGATGCCTGCGGCCTGAAACCTAAAAATGAATCGCGTGGCCGTCCACGGCCATCGCGGACTCGGCCACGACCTCGGCGAGCGACGGGTGGGCGTGGATGCTCATCCCGATCTCCTGCGGAGTACCCTCGACCAGCTTGGCGAAGACGCCTTCCGCTATGAGGTCCGTCACCTTCGGCCCGATAGCGTGCATACCGAGTATGAGGTCGGTCTCCGTGTCGGCCACGATCTTGAAGAAGCCGTTCGGCTCGCCCTCGATAAGCGCCTTGCCGATGGCCCGGAACGGGAACTTGGACTCCTTGACCTCGTATCCTTCCTCCTCGGCCTGGGCTTTCGTGAGGCCGAAGGACGCTACCTCCGGGCGGCAGAAGGTCACGCGCGGGACGAGGCTCTGGTCCATCGGCAGCGGGTTCTCACCGGCCATGTGCTCGACGGCGATGATCCCCTCGTGCCCGGCGGCGTGCGCCAGCCAGTAGCCTCCGATCACATCCCCCGAGGCATACACGCCGTCCTCGGCGGTCTGGCCGAACTCGTTCACCTGGATGATGCCGCGGTCGCTGATCTCCACGCTCGTCGCGTCCAGGTTGAGGTCCTCGGTGACGGTCTTGCGGCCCACCGCGACCAGGATACACTCCGCCTCCAAGGTGTCTCCGTCGGAGCCGGCATCACCGGTCGGGGCGTCCTCGCCGCCGTAGGAGCCGCCTTCTTCCTCAGTCTCCTCCTGCTCGCCCTGGCCCGCGGCGGAGACCTGTATCTTTACGCCGTCGTCAGTCTTCTCCAGGCTCTCCGGGTCCGCCATGGTGCTCGTCAGGATGTTGATGCCGCGTTTGTCGAAGGCTTTCTGAAGCTCGGTGGAGATCTCCGGGTCCTCGGCGGGGACGAGCCGGTCGAGCACCTCGACGACGGTGACCTCGGTGCCGAAGTCGTTGTACATGCTGGCGAACTCCACGCCCACGGCCCCCGAGCCCAGGATGATGACGGACTCCGGGTAGTGGTCCTTCATGTTAACCACGTCGTCGCTGGAAATTACCTTTTCGCCATCGAACTCCAGCCCCGGCAGCGAGCTCACGGCCGATCCTGTTGCTATGAGTACGTTCCCGGCTTCGAGTTCTTCTTCGCCATTCTCCAGTTCCACCTTGATCTTCTTCGGCTCCACGAAGGAACCGACGCCGTTGTAGACCTGGATCTTGTTCTTCTTCATCAGGCCCTGCACGCCCTTGCGGAGCTGCCCGACAACCTGGTCCTTGCGCTTGGCGGCCTGCTCGTAGTCGAACTCGACGCCGTCCGTCTTTATCCCGAACTCCTCGCCGTGCTTGAATTCGTTGAGCATGCCGGCGGTCTGGAGTAGAGCCTTGGTCGGTATGCAGCCTACGTTCAGGCAAGTGCCGCCGAGGTGGCCGCCCTCCCGCTTCTCTATGAGGGCCACGCTCATCCCGAGCTGGCTCGCCCGGATCGCCGGTATATATCCACCGTTCCCGCCGCCTATTACCACGAGATCAAACTTCTCCGCCA
Source organism: Rubrobacter sp. (assembly GCA_013812245.1). GTDB lineage: Bacteria > Actinomycetota > Rubrobacteria > Rubrobacterales > Rubrobacteraceae > JACDGB01. The sequence goes on along the minus strand of JACCTS010000300.1, from coordinate 8,714 downwards.
TATGACGCTCCTTTCCGGTTAATTCATTCCAATTCTAACCGTCCGCCCCCACCGGGACCATCTTCGTCCTGGCACGCCGGACACAGGTAGGTCGCCCTGCCGCTCACCTTCTCACGAACGACTTTCCCTCCACAATCGCCCGGACACGGTTTTCCCTGACGCATGAATACCCGCAAGTGCTCCTGATGATGCCCTTTGCGTCCCAGCACGTCCCGGTACAGGCTGAACGTCGTCCCCCGATGCTCGATGCCGGCAGCGATGTTCTCCCGTATCGCCCTCGCGACCGCCTCCCACTCCGCCTCCGTGAGTGTGTTCGCCTTGCGCCTCGGATGGACTCGGGCGTCGAAGAGCGACTCGTCCACGTAGATGTTGCCGACGCCGCCGATCACCTTCTGGTCCAGGATCAAAGGCTTTATCTGCGTCCGCCGCGCCCCGAGGGTCTCCTTCAAATACTCCGCGCCGAACCTATCGTCGAGCGGCTCCGGCCCAAGCCCCGAGAACCGCTCTTCCAAACCTACTTCGTCCAGCAGGCTCGCCCGCGTGTACCCTGTCTCATCCCGCAGGAATAGCCTCCGGTTCTCGTCGAGGTGGAGGACGAGCATGAGAGCGGAGTCCGGTTCCTCGACCGGAGGCACGAGCAGGAACTGGCCACCGATCTTGAGTTGCAAGACGAGCGCGTCGCCGGAATCCAGCTCCACGATGAGGTTCTTCCCCCAGCGCTGCGCGCCCGAGATGCGAGTTCCCTCCAGCCGCCGCGACAACTCCTCCGGGGACGGTTCACTTGCGAGCGCGGGATCCAGGACCTCCGCACGCTGGACGCGGGCTCCCGTGACGAGTTCCCGCAGATCCTCCTTGATGGTCTCGACTTCGGGAAGCTCCGGCATACGCGTATTTATACCTGTTTCGCGCTACTTCATTCCGGCTTGCGCGCGACGAACGCCGAATGAGTGTTCGGTAGCTGACGCCTACCATAGCCTCGCACCGTTCGGACTTCGAAGCCCGCTCCATGGAGTTCTCTGGCTATCTCCGAAACCTCGTACAGACGTTGGCGATGTGCCTCGGTATCCTGCCTGCTCCGGCTCCGCCACGTCGAAGACGGCGCGTGGAAGATTTCTCAGTCTCTGAGAGCCTGCACGGAAGCGCCACGCACAGGAGCGGGTTCTCCGAAGACGGCTTTGTAGAGGCCGTCCATCATCACCGAGCGGGCGTCGAGAGAACGCATGGCGCCCTCCCGGACTTTGCTCTGCCCCTCGTCGTCCTCCGCGTACGGGATGACGGCCTCCATCATGATGCGGGCGTGCTCCACGTCCATCGTAACGTGGCTCGTGAAGATCTCCAGCGCACCGTCCGGCAGCCCGGCGGCCTTCTTCAATCCCTCGGCGAGGCGAACGTAGATCGGCGGCACAGGCCACTCGCTCGCCGGCCCCAGAGCGCCCAGGCCAAACCGTACGTCGGGGTGGCGGGACAACTCGTAGTGGGTGCTTATATACGCCGCTATCTCCGGGATGGTCCGGGGAGATTCCCATTCCTCCTCGTCTATGCCGAGCGCCCGCAAGAAGCGCCGGTAGAGGGCGGGATGCGTCTCCTCGGGGTTCAGGTGGCCGTACTCGTCGAAGAGAACATCCGCTAGGGCGAGTTGCAAACCCTCATCGTCGCGGCAGTTCGAGATCACGGCTGCCAGGTAAAGCCGGCTCACCCGCACGTGGCGGTAGTACTGGATCGCAAACGTCCGTACCCCCTCCGGCGATACGTCCCCGTCCCCGAACCGCTCAAGAAAAGGGTGCGTGAGCGCCGGATGCCCGATCACCTCGCGCTTCAACCGGCCTAGAAACTCTTTGGAGTTCACTTAATCTCCCACCTGTCGCTTCTTCCTAGTTTAACGTAGAGAAAGCTTCGGGCACGAGGTTCCAGCCCTCATCCGAAGAAATCAGGGCGGGAAGCCTTACGCCCAGATCCACCCACCATCCCCGAAAACATTCTTGCATATGTACCCTGTGATCCGATCCCAAAAATCCTCTATTTACGGGTAATTTGTCGTTGTCTCACTAGTCTCAGTGAGATATAATCTGCTCATGACAGAGAACAGAAACAGCGGGCGGCAGGACTGGTTGAGCGTTCCGAGGTTGCGGGATGCGGAGCGGTTGGACCCGCACGTGTACAAGCGCGGCATAAACGGTTTGACGGTCGAGGAGGCGGTACGGCGGGCCTTCCCGAGGGTTATGGCCATACTGGGGAGAAGTGGGGAGCGGTACTCGGAGTTCGAGGGGCAGCTCGTGCGAACCACGATACGGGCGTGCCTGATCTCCCAGGTCTCGCGGGCGAACCTCTACCGCATCGCTGGCATCCTGGTGGCCGACCGGCGCGACGAAGGCGCCCACCGGGGGCGTTCGCTCGCCCTCGCCTACGTCGCCGCCCTGCGGGAAGCGTTCCTCAAGGACCTTTCCATTGGGGAGCGCGTCATTTCCTCCTTCGGGTCCGGCGAGGTCCGCTACGTTTCGGGGGATGGCAGGAACGTCGCCGTCGGGCTCGACGGTGGCCGGGAGGTCTGGCTGCCTGCCGAGACGGTCGCCCGCGTCTCCGAGGACGAAGCCCTCGACCTCCAGGCATCCTGACGGGCCCGCCGGGCTCATTCCTTCCGCCCCGCCACATTCATCGCCGTTCCGGGTAAAATCTGGGAATGGAGACCAGGGAAGGTGGCGTGGAAAGCTCAAAGACTAGGACGCGCGTGATCTGCAACCCCGCCTCCGGTGGCGGACAAGCCCTCGCCACCATACGCCAGGATCTGACGGACTTCGATGCCGAGTGGATCGATACGCAGGGCGCCGGGGACGCGCGGGAGGCGGCCCGGACGTTGACAGATGGTCTGCTCATCGTGGTCGGAGGCGACGGCACGATAAACGAAGCGGTGAACGGACTCGGCAAAGCTGGTTTCCCCGAAGATGTCACCCTGGCGATCTGGCCCACGGGCACCGGCAACGACCTGGCGGCGACCCTCGCCATCTCCGACGATCCGGACGAGGCACGGGACTCCATACGCCAGGGAAGGGTCAGGACGCTGGACGTGGCACGCGTGCGTTCCGATCGTGTCGGGGAGCGCTTCTTCATCAACGTGGCGACGGGGGGAATCGGGGCGGAGACCTCCAACGCCAACGACGAGGAGATGAAGAGCCGGTGGGGCAAGCTCTCCTACCTGCGGGCCTACATGGAGGCGGCCAGGGACTTCGACGTACAGGAGATCAAACTGACGCTCGACGGAGAGGAGCGCAAGGTAAGGGCGGTGAACATAGCAATTGGCAACTGCCGCTATACCGGAGGAGGCTGGCTCGCCGTCCCGAAGGCCAACCCCGAGGACGGGCTGCTTGACGTGGTGGTCATCGAGAAGGGTGGGGTCGGGGAGATACTCACGCTCGCGCCTTCCGCCTTTATGGGAACGGATTACCTGGACAAAGAGGGTGTATTCTCCGCCAGGGCCACGGAGATCCGGGTCGAGACCAGCCCAGGCGGCCTGGAGTTCACCGCCGACGGGGAGTTGATCGGGGACGAGCCCGCCGAGTTCACCGTGATTCCGCAGGCCCTCAAGGTCATCGTCGGCGCGGACTACGTCCCGGAGCCGTAAAGATGACGCAGGGGAGCATCAGGGTTCTGTTCTTCGGGGCGGCGGCGGACCGGGCCGGGGTCCGCGAAGCGGAGGTATCCGCGGACGTGGCCACGCTGGACGAGCTATGGCCGCTGGTGGAGCAACAACATCCCGATCTCTCCCCCATGCGCGGCACCCTGGCCTTCGCCGTCAACGGCGAGTACGCTAGGGGCGGCGACCGTGTCTCGCCTGGCGACGAGGTGGCCGTGCTGCCGCCGGTCTCCGGCGGTTGATCCCGTGGCTGGCTCGTTCGCCATCGTCGAAGAGCCCATAGATGTTGGGGGGCTCGTGTCCGCCGCGCAGCGGCCGGACTGCGGCGCCGTATCCACCTTCGTCGGAACCACGAGGATAGATGAATCCGATGAGGCTTCGGTCGAATATCTGGAGTACGAGGCGTATCGGCCGATGGCGGATAGGAAGCTAGAGGAGATCGGGGCGGAGATAGAAGAGCGGTGGGACGCGCGCCACGTTTCCATAGTGCATCGAATCGGCCGTGTTGACCCCGGCGAGGCGAGCGTCGCGATAGTCGTGGCTTCTCCCCGGCGTGGACCGGCCTTCGAGGCGAGCCGCTACGCCATCGAGAGGATCAAAGAGGTCGTACCGATCTGGAAACGTGAGGTCTGGTCCGACGGATACGTATGGGTCGGCAGCCAGGTCGGCACGCGCTCGTGAACGCCTAGCTCAGCCGTCCAGAGCACGACGAACGAGAGCCAGCACCTCTTCGGCGCAGCCCCAGGAGAGCGTCACGCCCGAGCCACCGTGACCGTAATTGTGGACGCACGGGGTACCGTCCTCCAGGGTCTCCGGCTCCAGGCGTACCTCCGGGCGTCCAGGCCGCAAGCCGGCGCGGTGCTCCAGTATCTCGACTCCCGCGAGGCGCGGTTCCAGTTCCGTGCAGCGGCGCAGGATGGCCTCCGCAACCTCCGGGTCCGGGTCGATGCTCCACTCGTCCTCTTCGGCGGTGCCGCCGAGGACGCAGTCTTCGGAGCGCGGCACAATGTACGTGACGCCATCGGGATTCTCTTCGTCGAGCAGGAAGCGCTCGATGCCAGGGTTGCGGACGCGGACGATCTGGCCGCGAATCGGGACCATGTCCCCGTCGCCCACCAGATCCCGCGACCCGAGCCCCGCACAGTTGACGACCGCCCGGTGCCCGCTCGCCGCCTCGTCAAGTGAGGAGACGGGACGCTCTTCAACGGCGCCGCCGGCCGCGGCGAAGCGATCGAAGAGGTAGCCGAGGTAGGCGGGCATCTCTATTATCGGCACGGTGAAGGCATGGCCGTCCTGGTAGCCGGGCGGCAGTTCGTCCGGCTCGCCGCGCCGGACGCTGGGTACCGCGTCCGTCCACCAGGGGTCTGGCGCGGACTCGCGGTGCAGCTCGAGGCCCTCGCGCATTAGAACGCCGGTCTTCGGGTCCCCGGCCAGATCCTCGAAAACCCCGAAAGTCCTGCTGCCCCACGCCAGCACGCGGTCTTCAGGGTAAGCCCGGTACGGGTACCAGATCGCAGCCGCGACGCTGGATGTGGTGTCGGCAGGCAGATCCGCGGTCATGATGCGGACGCCGAAGCCCGCTTCCCGGAGGAGCACGGCGGTCGAGAGACCGCTCACACCGCAGCCGATCACCAACACGTCCCCCACAGCACTCCTCTCCGGGAAATCTTCGCACACTATAGCGTCCCACCGAACCGTCGGCCGGTATATGAAAGGACTTTCCAGGGCGCGCGAGTTTTCTCCGCCGGGCCAACGACGGCGGCTATCGCGGAGGGTACAGTTCGTGTATCTTGTGGCAAGCGTTCGGTGACTTACCCAGTGAAGGAGGCTGAGAGACGGGCGACTACGAAACGGTAATGGACCGCCGGGTAGGGTTGGAGCAGGAATTCTTCTTGCTGGAGGAGTTGGGGAAACCCTCTGTCCGCGCTGACGAATTCCTGGGGTCGTGCAGGGAGGCGACCGGAAAACACGGCAGCAGCCCGGCCTGCTTCGCCCAGGAGTTCGTGATGGGGCTGGTGGAGGTAAGCACGCCCCCGGTCCTGAGCCTCGCGGATCTGGAGCGTGAGTACCTGAACAACCTGCGGCTGGCGCTCGGCGCCGCCCGGTCGTTAGGCCTACGGCTCTACCCCCTTGGCGCCTATCCGCTACCCTTCGAGCCCACCCCGCGTGACGACCTGGATTACCGGGTGCAGGTCAGCACGGTCGGCGCCGGGAGGTTTGTGCACGCGGGTAGGTGCGCCGGCACGCACCTGCACCTGGAACTCGCGGACGGTACGGTGGATGCTGCGGCCGGGATCCCCGCGGGCGCGACGGAGAGCGGGCGGGCGGAGGCGCTCGGCCTGCACAACCTGGCGACGGCCCTGGACCCGGCTCTGATCTTCCTTACCCGCTCGTGTCCTTTCTACGAAGGACGGAACGCGGGCCTCTCCCCCCGCACGGTCCACTACCGGGGCGCCGCCGCCTTTGGCTGGGAGGGCGTCTATACGGGGCTGCCCTGGGCGGGGGCTCTACTATCCTATTCGACCACCGTGGAGCAACTCGTCCGGCAGCAGTTCGACCGCTACGAGGCCTGGCTCGCCGCGATGGACCGCGCGGGCGTCGAGCGCCACCTCTTCGCCGAGGCCGGCGGGGACATACTCAGGCCCGCCTGGAACCCGGTCCGCCTCAACCGCCAGGGGACGGTCGAGCTGCGCGGCATGGACAGCAACTACCCCGACGTCACCCTCACGGCTGCCCAAGTGGCCGTCTCTGCCGCAGACCGGGTCCGGCGAGAGGGCCTGGCCGTGATCCCCGACGACAGAGTCCACGCTTTAGAGGCTGATGGTGGCACGCTTCGGGTACCCGGTTTCGAGTACCTCACCGGCATCCTCCTCCACCGCGCCGTAGCGGGAGAAATAGACGATCCCGAAATCTCGGGTTACCTGGACTCCATCCTGGAGTTCGCTGGCGAAGACGGACGGCTCGCGACGCTCCGGCGGCACCGGCGCTCCAGAGGCGCGTACCCGGCCACGGAGGCCACTATCCTGGAGCGGTACGGCTCTGACGATGGGCGCATCTCGGAAGAAGATGGGCTGCGCCTTGTGCTGGAGGCGTGCGATGAACTGGAGACGCAGGTTCTCGACCTTCGCCGGGAGGACGAGCCGAAGGCGGCGGAGGTCTCTGGAGGCTGACCCGGGTTTATACTCGGCGCCATGGGCAAGGATCGTGGAGCTTCGGGCATGGACTTCGGCATCAGGATCGCGGCGGTGATCGAACGCTCCGGCGCCCTGCTCCTGGTGCGCCACAAGAAGCCGGACCGGGAGCCGTACTGGGTACTGCCGGGGGGCCGGCTGGAACCCGGAGAGACCATCCCGGAGTGCGCCGAGCGCGAGGTCGCCGAGGAGACGGGGCTTTCGGGGACCTTCGCCGGCATCCTGTACGTTAGCGAGTTCCTGAGAGACGGCCGCCACACGGTGGACGTAGCAGCGCGGGTGGAGGTGGATCGGCATGCGGAAGCCACCCTCGGGAGCGATCCCGAGGTCGCGCCGGGTACGGAGCCGACGCTCTCGGAGTTGCGATGGGTGGGCGTGGACGAGCTACGCAGCATCGGGCTTCTCCCGGCCGGGATCAAGGAGCGCCTCCTGACGGACGCCGCGGGCGGCTGGCCCGCCGCCGGAATTTACCTGGGAGACGCCCGTGATAGGTGACCCGTGGGAGACGTTGCTGCTCTTAGCCAAGCAGAACGTGATCCTGGCCTCTCTCACCGTCGGGATATTCTTCGCCGGGGTCTTCGTGGCGCGGCGGTTCGGCAGCCACGCCGGCTACTCGCTGTCCTCCCTGGGGTTCGCCCGGCCGAGAGGCGGCTACTTCGCCGGGGCCAGCATCGGGGTGCTCGTCGGCATCGGGGCGGTGCTCGTCGGCGTGATGGTAAACGCCCTGAGCATCTCGGTGCTCAAAAGGTTCGGTTACTCAACGGAGTTGCGGATACAGGGAGACTTCATGCTGGGACTCGAAGGCTGGGTGCGGGAGAGTCCGGGGCTCGCGATTCCGGCGATAGTGCTCGTGGTCGTGCTCTTCGGCCCCGCCGTCGAGGAACTGGCCTTCCGCGGCGGCGTCTTCAACGGCCTCAACCGTTTGGGATTCTGGATCTTCACCCGAAGCAGGCCGAAAGAATCCGAAGGTGTCATCGGGATGCTCCCCTTCGTGCTGGCAGCGCTGGCTTCCTCCGTGCTCTTCGCGCTGCTGCACCTGGAGCCGGTCTTGCTGGCGGCGTTCGTGGTCCTGGCTTTCGCCCTGTGCGCGCTCTTCGAGAAGACCGGCAGCCTCCTGCCGCCGTTCGTGGCCCACGCCACTTTTAACTCCTTCGCCGCCACCATCATCATCCTCAGCGGCCTTGACGTCCTGCCGGTTCCCAAATAGCGAGCAGGTATCCCACGAGAGACAATCCATACGGAGACTCGAGAACGCTCTTTTCGAGACCGCCAACCTGGAGATAATCAGGAGTATGCCGGAAAACGCAGCGGAGGGAAGAGGATGACGCAGATCTCGGTTCAAGGCGGCGTGGTGACCCTGATCAACGTGTTCACGGTGGAGCCCGAGAATCAGCAGCGGTTGCTGGACGTGCTGGTAGAGGCTACTGAGTCGGTCATGAACGGGATGCCGGGTTTCGTGTCGGCCAACCTGCACAAGAGCCATGATGGGACGAAGGTAGTCAACTACGCGCAGTGGCGCAGCAAAGAAGATTTCGAGGCGATGCTGGAGAACCCGGAGGCGGCGGAGCACATGCGTAAAGCCGCGGAGTTGGCGGAGAAGTTCGAGCCTCATCTCTACGAGGTCTCGTTCGTGGATGAAGTTCAGGGATAAAAAAGTGCCCCCCGGCTAGATAAGCACCAGGGGGCCGTACCCTTCTGAGTCTCGCAGGTATCCCGTTTTCAGCACGTCCGCCGTCTACTACCGGAGAGGCGGAAGGAGATAACCCAGGATCCCGCAGGGATTTGGGCGAGTCTAGGTTAGCGCCACCTCTCCCCGAAGATACCCGCGACTACTACTCGATGCGTCTATCTGGATCACCTCCTCTCGCGTGCTTCCAACTTCGGGAAGTGTACTA
>JACCTS010000244.1 GCA_013812245.1 Rubrobacter sp. | reverse complement strand
GCTATCTATGCAACCGGCCGTGGATCTCGCGGGCGACGCGACCGGGGATACCGGGAACGGCTTCTATCTCCTGTAGCGAGGCGTTCGTGAAGGCTTCGGGCGTGCCGAAGTGTTCCAGGAGCAGCCTCTTGCGGGCGGGGCCGACGCCGGGCAACTCATCGAGGACGGAGGCTGTCATGGCCTGTCCCCGGAGTTTCCTGTGGTACGTGTTTGCAAAGCGGTGGGCCTCGTCGCGCACCCGCTGGAGAAGATGCAGTTCGGGGGATTCGCGGGCCAGGATCACGGGTTCCGGACGGCCAGGCTCGTAGACTTCCTCGTCGCGCTTGGCGAGCGAACGCAGCGGGATGTCCGGCAGCTCGGTGCCGACGCCCATCTCGTCCACGACGGGCGTCACGGCTGAAAGCTGACCCTTGCCACCGTCCAGCAAGATCAGGTCCGGCGCCGGCGTGAACTTCTCGTCCTCCGCCTTGAGACGTTCCAGGCGGCGCCGGATGACCTCGGCCATACTGGCGAAGTCGTCGGCTCCCTCGACCGTCCTTATCTTGAAACGGCGGTACTGGTCCTTGGCCGGACGGCCGCCCTGAAACACGACCATCGAGGCGACGGAGTTGGTCCCCATTGTGTTGGAGATGTCATAGCATTCTATGCGCACCGGCAGCGCGGGCAACGCGAGCTCCTCACGCAGCGTATCCAGCGTCGAGGCGACCCGGTTGCGGCGTGCTTCGTCCAGGGCCCGCTCGTGCTCCAGGGCAAGCTCGGCGTTGCGGGCGGCCATCTCCAGGATGCGCCGCTTGTCTCCTCGTTGCGGGCGACGAACCTCGACACGCGAATCCCGGGCTTCCGTAAGGTGTTCGGCGAGCGTCGCCATCTCGTCTTCCCGGTTATCGGACTGCACCAGTACCTCGCGCGGGACGGATGCGGTGCCGTAGTACTGCGGCACGAACTGAAGGGCCACGTCCTCGGCCCTGGATTCGCCGTAGTTATCCAGTAGAAAGGAGTCGCGGCCCACGATCTGACCGTCGCGCACGGCGAATACTTGCACGCAGGCCGTCTCACCCTCAGAGTAGGAGCCAAAGGCGTCGAATGAGTCTTCCGAGGCGATGGTCGCCCGCTGGCGCTCGCGGACGGTCTGGAGCGCGGAGATCTCATCGCGCAGCTTCGCCGCCCGCTCGAAGTCCATGTCCTTTGCGGCGGATTTCATCTTCGCTTCGCGCTCGCGGATCAAACCGTCCACCCGCCCCTCCAGGAAGGAGATGACGTCGGCGATGATCCCATCGTACTCCGCTTTCGTCACAGCCCCGATGCACGGCGCCGCCGAGCGCCCGATGTGATAGTTCAGGCACGGCACGCCGCTGCGGCGTCCCGGCTCAGGCCCGCGGCATTTGCGGAAGGGGAAAGTCTTGTTCAGCACGTCGACCGTGGCGTGGACGCTCCCGGCGTTCGGGAAGGGTCCGAAGTAGCGGTGGCGCGGGTTGTGGGAGGAGCGCGTGGCGAAGACCCTCGGGTACTCGTCGCCGGTCGTCACCACGATGTACGGGTAGCTCTTGTCGTCCTTGAGCGAGGCATTGAAGCGTGGGCGGTGGCGTTTGATCAGGTTGGCTTCAAGAACGAGCGCCTCTGTCTCGCTTGTGGTGGAGATAAAGTCTATCTGGTCGACGCGCTCCCGAAGCTCCGCTATCTTCGGACGTCCATCGCCCGAGCGGGTGAAGTAGTTTGCCACCCGGCTGCGGATGTTCTTCGCCTTGCCTACGTATATGACCCTGTCATCCGCGTCCTTGAAGATATAAACGCCGGGGGAGGTTGGGAGGTGGGATCTATCGGGATAACCGTTCTCTGACATCCAGGAGATTATACCGCGAGAGCACGGCGGGTCCGGGCGTCAGTTGGGCTTCCGGCGTGTCTGGCGCGGTCCTCTGGGCCGGATGGTTGATCCAGGTGGAATCATGTCGTCGCCACCGGCGCGAGCGTAGCCGAAACCGGCGACCCATCCGGCGATTGCCCCGGAGACGACCGAGACGAGCGTGCCAGCCGCGTTGGAGAACCCGAAATTCGCGAACAGGACGGCAAGGCCAGCGAGTCCAGCCAGCGTCGCCCCGGCGAGGGTGAGCGTTCGCCTGCGCTCGAAGGTGATTTCCCTGGAGAGCAGCGCGTACAGAACGAGGCAGGTTGCCACGAACACGACGGGGACGAAGACATACCTGACGAAACCGGACATGGCGCCGGAGGAAACGAGTGACGCATCTTCGGCGCCGGGTGGCGGTGGGAGGATGCTTGTGAGCCAAGCGATGGTAAAGAAGCTAGTCCAGCCGATGATGGCCCCTACCCCGGTCCCGCTCCGCGTGCTGCGCCGGACCTGCGAGCGGTAGGTGCGGGCGCCGACGAGCGCCGCCAGTGCCGTGCCGGGCAGGATCAGGACGAGCCCGAAGCCCGAGAGCCCACCCAGTAGCCGGAAAAGGCTGCCGTCTCCCACATACCGGAAGGGCAGTAGCAGAAGAAACGCCGCCGCCAAGAAGGCCAGAATTCCCATGTAGGCCCAGGTAACGCACCCGAAACCCCGCCGGTAGCGGGGCCTTATCCCTTCCTGTCCAGAACCTCTTCCGGCTCCGTCACGCTCAGGAGACACGGTGGCCCGCTGGCTCTGCTTTCTCCGCGCCGAAGTGTTCCAGCAGGGTCGGTGCGACGTCCGTGATGCGGTGCGGCGCCCGCAACCCTTCGGACAACCCGCTCGCCAGCACGAACACCTCGGAATCGACGGCGTGCAGCGAGCCGTGGTCGCTCGCCGTATGAAAGCCCCCTGTGACCTCCCCGAAGGTATGTCCCGGCGTCGCCGAGAGCACCACGTCCCCACAGCGCGGCGTGTGCAGGCAGCCCCAGAGCCTCTCCAGGGCGTCCGGGTAATCGCCATATTCTAGAGAGTCGCCGGCGACCGTGAGGTCGAGGGCCTGCGGGTCTCCGTCCAACTCCCAGGAATCTCCGTAGGCGTCTGTCAGGCCGTCACCAGGCCGGAAACTCAACTCCTTCCCGAGCCTGCGCGCTATGGTCCAATCGTCCTCCGTCCAGGCGGCGAGATCCACGCCCCGGCGTGAGATCAGACCCTTTACTAGATCATCGCGGTCCACACCATCGCGCAGGTACAGCAATGCCGAGCGGCCATTGGGGACCACCACTACATCCACCCCAGGACCAAACCGCGCCCGAGACCCGGAGGATACCTGGAGGCCGGGGATGCTCCCCAGCTCCACGTAGCGGCCTTCCGGGAGCAGCGGTGCGTGGCCGTGGTCCGAGAGCGCCATCACGGCATACTCGTCGAGCACCCGATCTACCCCGCCGCCAGCCTCGAAGATGCGGGCCACGTACCCGTCGGCCTTCGTCACCCACTCGCGCTGGGCGGCGATGCCCCGGTGATGGGCGATGGAGTCGCCCTTGAAGAAGTACACCAGGTTGAAGGGCGCGGCTTTCTCCCTCATGAGTATGGCCCCGATCTCTGCGGCGTACTCGTCGTTGATGCCGACCGAGCGCCGGATGCCCCCGCTCCCCTTGCGGCCGTTCGCCCCCGTGTCGCGGCTGTAGAACAGGTCGCCCATGTAATACTCTTTGGGACCCTTCACGGAGACACCCAGGTAGCGGCTGCCCTTCGTGTAGCGGCCCACGGAACGCATCCTCACCGGGTGCTCGTGGGGACCGCGGCGGATCGGGAAGTTCACGCATGCCCCATCCACCCCGCTCTCGTGCAGCGTCTCGAAGAGAGTCGCCGCGTGCAGGTCGTCGCGGTTCATTCGCCAGACGTTGTTGTGGAAGACCTTGATGGCCCCGGTCAGCACGACGGTCTCCGTCATAGCCCCGTAGACCACGACGCTGCCCTGGGCCGCGTCGTACCAGGCGTGCCCCACGATGCCGGTTTCGGCCGGGGCGCCGCCGGTGGCTATGGCCGCCGTCGCCGCCGGGGTGATGCTCGGGAACACCGAGACCGCGTCCCACACCGCCTCGCCCCGTCCCGCCAGGGCGCCGAGGTTCGGGGCGTCGCCGTCCCGTATCGCCGCCCGCAGTACGTCCGGCCTGATGCCGTCGAGCACCAGCAATAGCACGGGTTTGGGCACAGCTTTTCGACTCGGGTTCGTCAAGACCCGCGTATTCTACCGCTCGCGGCGGACGGAGGGTATCGCCGCGGTTACGTCTCCCGGACGTTCCCCCCGGAGTCTCCCTCGCGGCCGAGACGGCTGTGGGAGCGGCTGTAGGCGAAGTAGATCACGAGCCCAATAGCCATCCA
>JACCTS010000289.1 GCA_013812245.1 Rubrobacter sp. | reverse complement strand
CCGAGACCACCCTGGCCCGCCTCTCAACCGTCGAGGCCGAGCTAAACCGCAGCCGGGTGTCGCTTGAGAAAGTGATCAAGGAAGAGACGCGCTAGATCAATCGTCGGTGCCACCCGTTTGCAGGGGTTCCCAGACCACCCACTCTTCCACGACCCCGCCGTCGACGAACCGGCTGATATTCAGCCCGATCAGGCTAGTTCGTTTACCGGTTCTCGCGCGTGTCTCGCGGCCGTCAATCGTGTTGCCGGTTTCCCGGTATCCACCATGTGGTATTCGATGGCGAAGACGATGCCGGGATAGATCGAACAGAACTCACCGATGCGAGCCTTCAAGCCATCAAGAACACGGTCACTTGTGGCCACATGATCGACGTAATCCGGGGCGAACAGCCATCGACCTCGTCTAGGCCGCCGGTCTCCTATACGCGCACCACGTTGCGAAAGACCGCCTTGTGTTCTTCGGCAGACATCAGAGGGGTTCCCTGAATACCCTCATCGGGGGCTTCAGTTCGCGCACTCGCCGGTGCCCACGGGTTTCTTGCGGCTCTCGGCGGTGTTCAGGTGGCGCTCTACGATCTGGGATGGGATGCCGAAGCCCGCTTCGCTCGAATCGGCCCGGCTGGCGAACACGGTGGCGACGACCTGGCCTTCGGCGTTGACGGCCGGTCCGCCTGAGTTACCTGGCCTCACGTAAGCGCGGAAGCTGGTCACGGTGCGTCCCACGGGTCCGCGATCGTAGGCGTCGGTGGAGATCACGCGCCGCGTCCCGCCGATGCGGGCGGGCTGCACGTCGAGCGGGCCGTTTTCCGGAAAGCCGAAGACGGCGGCGGACCGGCCTGGTTCCGACTCCGCCAGCGGCAGGGGATTCAGCCCGAGCCCGCGGACGCGCAGGATGGCGATGTCGTTGCGGTCGTCGAAGAGGACCACCCGCGCCCGCCGGCTCGGCCCCATGCCGCCAGGCTGCACGCGGGTCATGACCTCGCCAGCTACCACGTGGGCGTTGGTGACGACGAGGTTCGGGGCGGCGACCCAGCCAGAGCCCGCGACGCCGTAATCGCAGGCGATGCCGTTGATCCGAACCATCCGCGAACCCGCCGACCGGACCTCCGGGTCGTCGAGGATGGCCGCGTCCGGTTCTCCCACGGCGGGGCGGGGACCCCGGATCTCGGGCAGCGGGTTCAGCTTGGCGACGGCCCGCGTGAAGAGATCGGAGGGCATCCGCGCGTCGAGCAACTTAATTACCCGCGAGTCCTCCACCGTCGGGTGGACGTTTGAGAGGACCGGCGACTTCAGGGCGAAGGCCCCGATGACCCACACCAGCGTCAGGGAGAGCACCAACCCCAGCGCCGCGCCCCCGGCCCCGTCCAGCGCCCCCGAGACCGGGCCCCTCAAGCGGGCGCGCAGCGAGCCGCCGAAGGTGCGGGCCAGCACCTCCCCGAGCACCGCAAAAGCCACCACGCTGGCCAGCGTGATCCCCGCCCGGAACACCGGGTCCTCGTTCTCCGGCAACAGGAACGGCGCCAGCCGCGATCCGAAGGCGGCTCCCAACACCACCCCGGCCAGCGAGAACGCACCCGCCAGGAACCCTGTCCGCACGCCCCGCAGTACTGAGGCGAGCACGAAGATCAGGATAAAAACGTCCAGCGCGTTCAGGTCGGCGAAACTCATCCGCCGGATTCTACCGCCGTGGCCCTCTTTTTACCGCTCCCGGTTCCGGGCTCGCCTATATAATCCGGGGATGATGAAAGCAACTGAATTCCTGCCCGGCACACGGAAAATCCTCGAAGAGCGGGGCGAACCCGCCTATCGTCTGAAGCAGATCTACTCCGCCCTGACGGGCTCCCTGATCCGGGACTGGGACGAGGCGACGAACCTTCCGAAAGACCTGCGGGCGGCGCTCTCGGAGGAGGCCCCGGCGGCAACCCTGGGGCTGGAGACCATCTCCCGGGCGACCGACGGGACGCGGAAGTACCTCTTCAGGACGCACGATGGCCACGCCATAGAGACGGTCATGATCCCCGAGAAGGGACGCCGTACCGTCTGCATTTCCACCCAGGTAGGGTGCCCGATGGCCTGCAAGTTCTGCGCCACGGGCCTCCTCGGCATCAAGCGCAACCTGAAGGCGCGCGAGATCGCCGAGCAGGTCTTCGTCGCCGCCCGCGACATCGCCCCGGATGGGGATCGCGTCTCCAACGTCGTGGTGATGGGGATGGGCGAGCCGATGCTCAACTACAACGACACGTTGCTGGCTCTCAAAGTCCTGAACGATCCGGACGGGTTCGGCCTGGCGGCGCGGCACATCGCGGTCTCGACGAGCGGGCTGGTGGACAAGATCCGGCGCTTCGCCGACGAGCCGGAGCAGTTCCATCTGGCGATCTCGCTGCACACCCCGTTCGGGGACGAGCGCAAGGAGATCATGCCGGTCGCCGCCCGCTCCTCCATCCCGGAGCTGATGGATGCCGCCCGCTACTACGTGAAAACGACGCGCCGCAAGCTCTTCTTCGAGTACACGCTGCTCGCCGGCGTAAACGACCAGCCGCGCCACGTCGAAGGTCTGGCGGAGCTGCTCGACGACCCGCTCTATCATCTGAACCTGCTCCGGTTCAACTGGACGGATACGGGCTTCTCTGCGACTTCGAAGCGGAGGGCGAGGGAGTTCCTTCACGAAGC
>JACCTS010000283.1 GCA_013812245.1 Rubrobacter sp. | reverse complement strand
GCCAGGGCGTTCTCCTTCCACCGGCCCTTGTCCTTGCGCTCGTAGAGCCAGCTTCCTTTCCGGGCTCCGTCGAGGACCGAGGCCGCCACGTCGCGGGGGTCACGGACCAGCAGGATCATGCGGCTCTCGGGCAACGCCTCCATGAGCAGCGGTGCACCCGTGGAGCCGTTGGGTTCCTTGACTACCAGGTAGTCATCCGGCCCCAGACGGGGATTGGCGTAGTGGGCGCCGTCGAGGACGAAGTTCCTGATGGACCTGGTCCAACCCTTCCTCGTCGGCTCGCCCATGATGAAGTTGGCGGAGCGGAGTTGTCCCTCCTGGGCCTGCTTGTGGAAGACCCCAAAGAGCTGGCCGACCATCGGCTCCTCCCATACCCGGTGCCGCTCCATATCGGACATCATGCTCCGAAGCCACGTGGACCCTGAGCGCCCTGAGCCAAAGATCCAGATCATGTTCTCAGGCCGGACGCGGTTGTCTTGTGCGCCGTCACCTGCTGCAGGTTCGGCGACGGTCCGGGCCCGACCTGCCAGGCGCCGGCCGATCTGGCCGAGTTGCCGGACGCGCGTGTCCTTTTCCCTGGTATCCGCTTTGGCATCCGTCAGCCCGGACTCCGCACCCGGCGTCTCGCCACGGATGAGGCCCAACTCCACGTTCAAGAAGGCTTTTATCCCCCGCGCTACCTCGAAAGCCACGCGGTTCTTCAATACTGGCAACAGAGATCCTCCCGAGACAAGACCCGGCTTTTTCGCAACCCGCATATATTTACACAAATTCGCGGTGCTGAGTAGCAGAACCGCCTGTCCCCGCAAACGGCATCCTCATGTAGCCATCCGCCGCTCAACCGGTCGGGTAGAACTCTTTCAAGAGGGGAGCGGTGGTCTCCTCGACTATCCTGACCTGCTTGGATGTAAGATCCTCCCTCCATCCTCCCGGCGTGGCCTTGCGGGCGAACTTGCCTGGACCCTTCTTGTCCTCGGGGATGCTCTCCCAGGCATGCTTCTTCACCACCCGGGCGAGCTTTCGTTCCTCTATCAGTATCCCGAGCTCGGAGTAGATTCGCTTCATGGTCTGCAGGGTGTCTGCCCGTAGCTCCTCGTAACGTACCAGTACCTTCGGTCCTTCGTGCGCTTCGTAGGCGTCGCGCGAGTTGCTCACGGCCTGTAGGTACATACGGGCACGGTTGGCGACCAGGGTGTTGGGCTGGCTCGTGGCCGTCTCGACCCTCGCCCTGACCCTCGGGCTCTTCTTCATGCGCGTCTGCAGCCAGCCACCCTCGCTGGCTGCATCCAGGGCGGAGGCGGCGACATCCCTCGGGTCCCGGATCAGGAACACCATCCGGCTCTCCGGCATGGCCTGCATCAAAAGGGGCGCGCCGATGGACCCGTTGGGCTCCTTGATGACCAGATAGTCCGATGCTTCGAGGTCAGGGAACCGGGCCTCCGCGCCGTCGAGCACGAAGTTTCGCATGGACTTCAGCCACACCTCCCGATGCTGCGGACCGAGGATAAAGTTGGCCGTCTTACGGCCCGCGGCCCGCTCGTAGGCGTAGAACCCGAAGAACTCGCCGACGCGGGGCTCGTGCCACAGGTCGTGTCCGGGGAGGTTCTTCATCATGTCCCCGAGCCACGTGCTCCCGGTCCTCGCCGTGCCGAGCATCCAGATTACGTTCTCCGGTTTGACGTTGCCGCGTCGCCCGCCTGGCGCGTCGTTCCCGGCGGCGACGAGCTTAGCCGAGAGCCGGGCCACCTCGCGCTCCTTGTCCTCCAGTGCCCGCTCCAACTCCTGCTCGCGCCCCGGATCGCCGGAGGCCCCGATGTCACCGGGCACGGGCGTACCATTGCGCACCGCGCCGGCCTCCAGGTTAAGGAACACCTTTATTCTGCGCGCCACCTCGAAGGCTGTTCGGGTTTTGTATACCGGCATCCGAAATTTCCTCCGTCTCCGCAACGCCCCGCAGCCGGGCCGTTCTCCGCTCAGTCTCCGCTCGTATCGTAGCCGAACTCGGCCAAAACCGAACCGGCCTCTTCCTCGAAGATGTTTCTATCACGTTCGGTAAAGACGCCCTTCCAGTCGCCCGCGATGCCCTTCCTGACGCCGGACTTCGCGTCCTCCTGACCCCTTCGCCGACCGCCGGAGCGCCGCTCGAAGCTGGTGACCTCCGCGCACCGGCGGACGGTCTTCTGGGCATTATCGGCCTCGAGGAAGGAGAAGACACGCCTGAACTCGTCTTCCGGGCGCTCCAGCAGATTCTCATAGCGCAGTTCGGTGTAGTTTTCGCCGAGCCGCCGTTGGCCGTCGCGGCGGGCGGCGGCAACCCGCGAACCCCATATCCCGGCCACGTGCCGCAGCCGCTTCTCGGTGAACAGGCTCTCGCCGGAGGCTGTGAACGCGCCGGGGTCTTGCCAGTAGCGGTCGCGCTTCTCCAGTTCTTCGGAAGCGAAGCGCCGGACGCCGCCCCGGTCGGTGGTGCGCTTCCAGTTGTGGTGGATCAGGGAGACCGCCGCATCCCGCCCATCCCTCACGAGGTGGACGACCTTCGTCTCGGGGAAGAGGTCCGCTATCTCCGCGACCACCGTGTCGGAACTGAGGGGCGTTTTGTCCCCGACCATCCGCTTGCCGCTCGCGGAGAGCTTCGCTGTTAGAAAGTACTCGGCGGCAAGCCGGGTGAGGTTCTTCAGGTGCTCGTCCGCGTCGTCGCCGCGGGACCACACTGACCGCTCGACCCACATCCGCAGGTACTCATCCTCGGCCAGCGCGTTGTACAGGGAGGCGGGCTGGAGCTTCTGCCGCGTGGTCTCCTCGCTGGTCTCCATGCCCTTGAAGTGCTCGCGACGCAGCCCACGATCGAAGAACCGCCCCTCACCCCGGCACAACACCTCAGGGTGGGCGTCCAGGGTCTCCATCAGCCACGTCGTCCCTGACTTCGGGAACCCCACCACGAAGAAGATCTGGGCGTCCGTCCTAGCCGCGTCCCGGAACCCCGACAGATCCCCGGCGGACAGCGAGACCTCACCGCGCCGCCACAGCCGGCTCACGGCCTTCGGATCCCTCACGATAGTCTTCACGCCGCGGGCTATCCTGGATGTTTTGGATGCCGGACGACCGCTGGATGCCAACCTCTACCTCCGATGCTCCTTGCGGGAACGCGGTATCGAACCCGCACATGCTCTCACAAAAGCTCCGTCATGAGTAGCCGTCCGCCGGAGCCAGTTATTTCCCCGCGCGGAACTCGCCCTCACGGTCCAGGTACTCGGCCAGCGCATCGCGCCAGGGCCGGAGCCGTGGGCCGCCGAGTCCGGAGAGAACCCCGTTGGGGGGGCGCGGGGCCGGGAGCGGGAACTCGGAGGTGGAAATCGGTGTCACCCGGACCTCCGAGCCGGTGAGACGCATGATCTCCCTTGCGAATTCGTACCAGGAGCAGGAACCGGAGTTGGTGAGATGGTAGAGACCGTAATCCCCGGCTTCCACGATCCGGATGATGCCATCCGCAAGATCCCGGGCCCAGGTCGGGGAGACGAACTCGTCGTTTTTTACCCGGATCTCATCCCTCTCCCCGGCGAGACGCAGCATGGTCCGCACGAAGTTGCCACCCTCGCCGTAGACCCCGGCTGTCCGCACAACATACCAGCGACGGCACAAGCGCATCACGTACTCATCGCCGGCCAGCTTGGTCCTGCCGTAGCCGCTCAGGGGGTTCGGAGGGTCGAAGGGCTCGTATGGTCGTTCACCTGTCCCGTCGAAGACGTAGTTGGTGCCGACGTGCAGGAGCTCGCAGCCCGCCCTTTCGCAGGCGACGGCCAGGTTGCGCGGCCCCAGGGCGTTCACCGCGTAGGCGGCTTCGGCCTCTGTCTCGGCGGCGTCCACGCCGGTGAAGGCCGCGGCGTTTATTACGAGGTCCGGGGTGTGCTGCTCGATCGTTCGGCCAACGGCCCGCGAATCGGCGATGTCGAGGTCCGCGCGAGCCAGGGAGACGGTCTCGTGGCCTTGTTCCGGCAGGAGGCGGGCGAGCTCTCGTCCGAGCTGGCCACCCGCACCCGCGAGGAGAACCTTCATGTGGTCTCCCGCGAGTGGGGGTTGGGAAGGGTCTGGAGCCAGTCCCACGTCCGGTAGATACCTTCCTGGAGGTCCGTTTGCGGCCTCCAGCCAAGGTCGCGCTTCGCCCGGTCCACGTCGAGCACGCTCGCGGGCACGTCCAGCGCACGTGCCGGCAGGTACTCGACCTCCGGGCGCTCGCCGGTGGCTTCAGATATGAGTTCGAGAATCTCGTTCACCGACACGCCGTGCCCGCTGCCGACGTTGAAGACTCGGTGCTCCGTCTCCGTTTCGGCGGCGAGTTCCATGGCGTCCATAAGGTCGGAGACGTACAGGTAGTCGCGCACAACGCCGCCATCGCCCCAGACTGTAATGGGCTTTCTCTCCCGCACGCGCTCCAGGAAGACGCTGATGGCCCCCTGCTGTCCGGCGGGGTCCTGGTATGGGCCGTAGGCGTTGGAGATGCGCAGGGACGTGTAGTCCAGGCCGTGGAGGTGGCGGAAGAGGTTCAGGTATTTCTCGACCGCGAGCTTCACGATGCCGTAGGAGGTGATCGGCTCCGTCGGATGCTCCTCCGTCACCGGGAGGAACTTCGGCGGCCCGTAGACGGTCCCTCCCGACGAGGGAAATACGACCTTGCGGACCCCGGCCTCCACGCACGCTTCCAGAAGTTGGATCGTATCGACCAGGTTCGAGCGGACGTCGAAGATGGGATCGTCGTTCGAGGTCTTGGGCAGCGTCGTGCTCACGAGATGGAACACGACTTCCATTCCCTCTAGTGCCTCCCGGACGAGGCCGTGGTTCCCGAGCTCCCCCTCCACGAACTCGGCCCCCCGCGGCGTTTCCCTGAACCGATTGGGGTTGCGGCCGTAGACCCGGACGGAGTGTTCTTTCTCGACCAGTCGCTCCACGAGGTGCGTGCCTATGAACCCGCCGCCACCGATCACCAGGCTTCTCAATTCGTTCCCCGCTCCACGAGGCCATTGTAGAGAGCCAGGAGCTCTTCCGCGTTCTCCTCGACCGTCTTGACCGGCCCGATACCGTCCCGCAACCACCCGAGCACCCCCGGTTCTCGGGCCAGCCATCCCAACCGGTCCGCCAGCGCCGCCGCATCCTCCAGCGGGAAGAGAAGCCCGTTCTTCTCATGCTCCACGACCTCGGAGAGGCCGCCGAGGTCCGTAGCGACCACGGGGACCCCGGCGGCGAAGGCCGAGTACACGACGAGCGGGGTATTTTCGTACCAGCGCGAGGGAACGACGAGCGCGTCCATGCGGGCGAGGATGTCCCCGATCTCCGCCGGCGGGAAAGTGCCCAGAAAGGAGATCCGGGGGTCGTCCCCCGCCATCCGCCGCAAATTCGCCTCGAAACCCTCGAAACCCCGGTCGTTGCCGTAGACGGCGAGCGTCACATTTAGATTCTGGGGCAGATCACGAAAAGCCTGGATCAGGAGGTCGCACCCCTTGTGCGGCCCCAGCGTTCCGATGAACCCGAACCTGACGCCGGGAGAATCCTTTTCACCACGGGGCGCCGGTGTGATGTTCGAAGTGTCTATGCCGTAGTGGGAGACCTCCACGATGTCCGGACGCACCCCGTTGCCGACGAGCATATCCCGCGTGAGCCGGGTCGGGGCGATGATACGGTCCAGACTGTTCACCCGCTCCCGGATGTACGCCAGGCGCTCCGAGAGGTCGCGTATCTGGCGCAGCGGGAGCGGCTTCGGGAAGCGCGGAACTCGGGAGACGGCGCCGGTAGCGCGCAGAACGGGGGCCGGGACGCGCTCGGCCAGCCGCGCCACACGCGAGGCGGGCTGGCGGGAAGCCAGGCACCGGATGCAGTGTCCGGGGTCGGGGCCGGAGCACATCGAGCCGTCGTGGCGGCGCAGGTCCACGACCGGGCACACGGCCCAGAAGTCCGTGGCCGTGTACACGGCGGGCACGCCGGACGCCCGCGCCACGGTTATGGCCTCAGCCGAGAGGCCCTGGAGGTGCATGAAGTGGACCACGTCAGGACGGAAATCCTGGAGGTAGTCGCCGAAAGCACCAGCCACTTCCGGGTTGGCGTAGTTGAGACGGAAAGGGCGGGAGAGGGATTCCGTGGGCCTTCCGAGGCGGCGCACCGGCACGCCCTCGAACTCGTAGTCCTCCGCAGCGCCCGCCGGGAGGTCCGTGACCGGCGCGCTGCGTTTGGCCGCGAACACCCGCACGTCGTGGCCCAGGGAGCGCATGGCGCGGGCGAGCCCGAGGGTCAACACCTCCGTACCGGCCCGGTGCTCGGGAAAGAACTGGTGCGCGGCGAACAAAACCCTCACGGGCGCGGTATTTTCTCGGCGGAAATCACTCTCGGAAGGTAATCCTAGCAGCGTGGCGAGGGCGTGGCGCACTGCGTAGCGCACTTCCCGGATTCTAGTCAGCATAGGGTTGTTACGGTAAACTTCCCGGAGCCCGAAGCCACATGGGCCTGAGCCGTACAGGAGTCCAGAGAGGAAGGGCGTTGTCCGCCAGCGCGTCCAAAGCAAAACAAGGATCGTTCGGGGGCGTGTCAAATGCCCTGTCTACCATCTATGGGCGGCGGTGGTTGATCGGCTACTTCGTGCAGCGCGAGCTCTCCAAAAGCTACCGCGGTTCGTTCCTGGGCTTCGCGTGGGCGTTTCTCGGACCGCTCGTCATGATCACGCTGTACACCCTGGTCTTCTCGAAGATCATCGGCCTGCGCTTCAGGGAGTTCGAAGGCAACCCGCAGCTCAACTACGGCCTGTACATCTACTGCGGCGCCACGCCCTTCGCTGCCTTCTCCGAATCTCTCACCCGGTCCACGAATACGATTCGCCGCAACGCGACGCTGGTGCAAAAGATGATCTTCCCGACCGAGATACTGCCGCTCACCACGGCGTTCACGGCCATGGCTGACAAGCTGTTCGGACTCGGTGTGCTCACGGCGGTCCTCGGGTTTTTGGCCTACGTGCTGCGATGGGACGGGTACGCGCTGCACTGGACGCTCGTCTTACTGCCGGTATTGGTGGTCTTGCAGCTAATCTTCATCACGGGCCTGAGCTACATATTCTCGGTGGTCGGGGCGTACCTGCCGGACACGCGGGAGACGCTTCGATCCTTCGTGCGGGCGATGTTCTTCCTCACCCCGATCATCTGGCCGATCAGCCGGGTGGAGGGTACGAAGTTCGAGTGGGTGGTCGCTTACAACCCGATGGCTTACGTGGTTGAGGCTTACCGGGACCTGATCATCAACGGCAGGGTGCCGGACATAACGGACACCCTCTGGTTCGCGCTGCTCTCCGTCGTGCTGCTCGTCCTGGGATTAATGCTCTTCCACCGGGTCAAGAAGCAATTCGCGGACCTGATCTGATGTCAACCGTCGTACACCTCGAAGGCGTCTCGAAGAGCTACCGGATGTATAATCGCCCGCTCGACCGGCTACAGGAGGCGTTGAGCTTCGGCAGGATCAAACGTGGGCGTGACTTCTGGGCCCTCAAGGACATCAGCCTGGAACTGGAGCCGGGCACCACCCTGGGCGTGATGGGCCGCAACGGGGCCGGCAAGAGTACGCTCCTGCAGGTGATCTCCGGCGTGCTCCAGCCCACCTCGGGCACGGTGGAGACGGTTGGACAGGTGGTGCTCCTCCAGATCGGCGCGGGGGTAAACCCGGACTTCACGGGCCGGGAGAACGTTATGCTGAACGGCCTGATGCTCGGCATACCCCGCGACAAGCTGCTTGACCGTTTCGCGGAGATAGAGGCTTTCGCCGACATCGGGGAGTTCATGGACCAGCCGGTCAAGACCTACTCCAGCGGCATGCGGGCGCGGCTGGGCTTCGCCGTGGCGGTGAACGTGGAGCCGGACATCCTGATCGTGGACGAGACGCTCTCGGTTGGGGACGCGATCTTCAAGGCCATGGGCATCCAGAAAATGCTCGAACTGAGGGACCGCGGCACCACGATCCTGTTTGTCTCCCACGGCACGGGCATGATCAAGAACTTCTGCAACCAGGCCATGCTCCTGCATCGCGGTGAGATGCTCTATCACGGCGGAACCGCCGAGACCCTGGACCGCTACCAGGCCCTGCTCTCAAGCACCGAGGCTCAGAGAAGCGGCCGTCCCGTGGACACCGGATACGAAATAGAGGCGCAAGACGACGAGTTGGACGGCCCAATCTTCAAGGAGAACCCGGAGCTGGAGGAGCGGGTGCCGGGTCTCAGGCACGGCACGGGGGAAGCCAGGATCATGAGCGTCGAGATCCTGGACGAGAACGAAAGGCCGGTGAGGATGGTGGATTCGCTCTCCTCCGTTACCGCCAGGGTCCATCTCCAGTACGCAGAGGACGTGAAGAAAAGCCACGTCGAGATCACACTGCGCAACAAGGCGGGGCTGGACGTATTCTCGGCCAGTACGAACGCCGAGAACGTGTCGCTGGACGGCATGAGGAAGGGTGAGCGCGCGATCGTGGACTTCAATTTCGAGGCATGGCTACAACCCGGACAGTACAGCGTGACCACGGCCGTCTCCTCCCCGAAGACAAAGAATCTCTACCTGGACTGGGTGGATGTCGCTGCGGTCTTCAAGATAGAGCGCGCCAAGGGCCAGCCCGCCATCCCGGGCCTGGTCCGCCTGCCCACCACGGCCACGGTCCATGGTCCCGGCGGAGTCCACCGGGACGGATAACCCCGTACACGCCGTGCCCGGACGCGTAAGCGTAGTCATCCCGAACTGGAACACCCGGAGGTTTCTGGGCCCCTGCCTGCACTC
>JACCTS010000246.1 GCA_013812245.1 Rubrobacter sp. | reverse complement strand
CCGTACTTGCCGGTGAGAAGTCCCTGGGCGATGGGACTGTAGGCGATGAGGGTCACGTCCAGTTCGCGGCAGGCGTCGAGGACGCCGTTCGTCTCGGGGGCGCGCTGGAGGAGACTGTACTGCACCTGGTTGGAGGCGAGCTGTACGCCGTGGGAAGCAAGGCGGGCATGGGCACGGCGTGTGGCTTCGGCGCCGTAGTTGCTAATGCCGACCCGTCGGACCTTTCCCTCCCGGACGACCTCGGCGAGGGCGTCCATCAGGCCGTTCGATCTGGGAAGCGGGGATGGGAAGTGGATCTGGTACAGGTCAATCGTGGAGACACCGAGGCGCTCCAGGCTGCGGTCCACGGCCTGTATGAGGGTGCGGGGGCTCACGCGGTAAGGGAGCGGGGCGAACTTGGTGGCTATGATCGGCGTCTCCTCGAAGCCTCCTTCGACCAGGATCTCGCCGATTATCCTCTCGGAGGCGCCGTTGCCGTAGATCTCCGCCGTATCGAAAAGCGTAACGCCCTCGGCCATGCTTGCCCTGAATGCATCGCCAACGTCCTGGCGACCGTACTCCTTTCCATAGCCCCAAACCCTGCTAGTGCCCCACGCCCACGCCCCGACCCCCAGGGGCGCGACCTTCAAGTCTTCTGCCAGACCAACGGTAGCCTCGCGCTGCATCTTCCCTCCTCAAGCGCTTTCAGATGTGGAGGGTATAGCACGGAGGCGGATCTCAGGCGACGAACCGCCAGCTCACGAACATGGCGCAGAGCACGAGCGATGCGGCGGCGCTCACGGCCAGCCAGATACCCAGGCTCCGGCGACTATCGAGGAGAACCCCGAGCACGATAAACAAGGGGAACGCCACGAGGGCGTAGCGGGGGAGGCCCATGAGCGGGTTCTGCGCCGGCCCGAAGAGCACTGCCGGCGCGACGAGCAGGAGGGAGTACGCGCTCAGGTCCGGCGGCAATACCCGCCAGCCGAGGATCAGAACGGCGACTATGAGGCCGAGGAGGGCCAGGTCGAAGGCGTTCTGCGCGCTGGACACGCGATCCACGAGCTTCCCGAGCGTCGGATCGGCGAGGAGCCCGGGTCCGAAGAGACGCGCTATGCCCTCGCCGGATTCCCTCAGGACGTTGCTCACGATGCCGAGCGGCCCCGCGTTTCCCCGGCCCCAGCGCTCCTGTTCCGTGTAGAAGAGCAACGGGTTCCCGAACCGAACCCAGAGGTATGAGGCGTACAGGATCAAACCCGAAGGCGCGAGCGCCAGATATACCAACCGCCATCCATAGCGATCCCGATTTCTGAACCACTCGTAGAGCAAGGGCACGAGCAGGAACACGCCGACGTTGCGGGTGGCCGTGGCGAGACCCGCGAGCACGCAGGCCAGCAGAAGATCCCGCCTCACCCGCAACGCCCACAGGGAGCCGGCGGATAGCGCCAGGAACAAACTCTCGGTGTAGGCCGCGTTGAGGAAGAAGGCAGCCGGGAAGAACGCCAGCACGAGCACGGTTCCCCTGGCTGCCCGCGGGCCCCAGCCGTCCTCGGAGATCCTGTACACGAAGTACATGGCGAAGGGCAGGAACAGCAGCGAGACGAGGACGCCCCACAGCGACAGAGCGCCCGGCGACAGCGGCCCTCCGAACAACCCGGCGAAAGACCTTACCAGCATGGAATAAAGCGGGAAGAACGCCGGGGAGACGTTGTCCGGGGGTTGCATGTATCCGCCTGCGGCCAGCCCCACGTAGTGCTCTCCGTCCCAGTGAGCCCAGATGTTGAACGTCCCGAACGGCCGGTCTGACGTGAGCCGCTGGAAGGCCGAGACGGGGATGATCCGAGCGAACCAGGCCCCGGCCACCAGGTAGAAGAGCCGGCTCACCGCGTACACGATCAGCACGAAACCGAGGGCCTGTCCCAGGCTCTCCTTCTTCCGCGTTTCGGGTTCGTTGTGCCCTTCGCGGTCCTCTATGCGCTCATCTGGGCGGTCCATCGCGGAGGCATTCTATCCTGCCGTATCGCGCCTCGTGACGATGAGAACGTCCCGGTTCTCGAAGACGGTCCGGTAGAGGTCCGGTTGCGAGGCGAAGAACCGCCAGTAATCCAACGTCACCCGGTCCGGCATGTTCTTGTAGAGGACCACGTAGCGAACGTCGTGCTTCTGGAGAAGCAGTTGCGTTTTCTCCCCTTCAGGATGGTTCATTACCCAGAGCACGTCCCGCATGGGTTGCGGCCCCGTGGGTGGCAGGTCTCGTGGGTGATCCACCTGGTACTCCGCGAATGACTGGAGTCCCGCGTAATCGCCCATCGCCAGCATCATGCGGCTCGGCACCTGGTTGGCGTGCGGGCTCACCATGATGTTGCCGCCGGTGTTGTGCGCCTCAAGCCACGCTCCGGCCTCGGCGATGTCCGGGGTCATGGTCATCTGGGGGCTCGACACGCTGGAGTTCTCCAGGCTCTCCAGCGTCCTGAGGCCGACGAGCGTGCTCGCCGCCAGCACGGCCAGCGAGGCCGCGAAGACCGCCGCCGCCCGGCGCGGCCCCAGGGAGCGCACTACGGCGACGAACGCGAAGGCCGCCAGCAACGCCAAGGGTACGCCCAGGTCGCGCCCGAAGCGTTGGGGGAAGCCGGTCAGGGAAGCGCGGCTACCGAGGAAGATGATGGCGGTCCACAGGATCAGGGTCATGTAAGCCAGCATCCGCGGCGTTCCCACCCGCCCCCGTGGGCCACCCGCCAGCAGGAAGACGCCAAGCAGACCAAGCCAGGCAACGGGCGGGGAAGTCATCACCCCGATCAGGAACTCCATCGGGTAGACGGCCTGTGTGCCGACGGCCATCCCCACGGCGTCTCCCGTCGTGCTGGCCCTAGATCCACCCACCATACCGGCGACGGCCTGAGGCAGGTCATAGGTGTCCCAGGCGTAGATCACGGAGAGAATACCGAGCAACGCGAATGCGGCGAACACGGAGACCCCCGTCCTCCGCTCATACAGGAGCAGGTACGGCAAGAAGAGCACGGTCGCGGGCGCGAGCAACAGCGCCAGGTACATGCTCGCCACCGGATGGTAGAGCACGACCGAGGAGCCGAGCAGCGCCAGCAGGATCACCGACCGGACCGACGGCGTGGCGTACAGTCGCAGGAGCGCGGCGACGGCCAGGACGAGGAGGAACTGCGAGGTCACCAGGTTCGGGTACATGGCGTCGTTGAAGTAGAAGTAGGTACCGCCGAGCATGACGGAGAAAGCGGCTGCGGCCACGCCACACTCCCAGCCCCACAACCTGCTCGCAAGCGCGTAGAGGGCGAGTGCGGGCAGGACCAAAAGGGCAGGGCCCAGGACCGGGAAGATCTCCAGCGGGTCCAGGCCGCTCAGGCGGGAGACCATCGCCGTCATCGTGTGAAAACCGGGCGGGTAGATCAAATAAGGTGAGATCTCACCGCGCGTCATCATCAGGTTCGCCATCACCGCGTGCGAGTAGTGATCCACCCCGCGGATGAAAGGCCAGTCGTGGAGAACCGGGCCGGAGTATCCGTGGAAGAGCGCCATCGCGAGTACGACGGCCAGTAGCACCAGGCTCGCCGACGGCCTCTCCCGCAGGCCGAGGGAGTCCGCGATCACCCCGCGCTCGACACCGGTCGGACGCCGGGACGCCAGCAGATGCGCGATGCCCGCCACCACCATCAGTGCGCTTACCGGGATCAAGGTCCAGCGGAAAGGTAGAAATCCAATGGCCGTCCCGAGCGCCAGAACCAGCCCCCCCGACACCGGGACCAGCACCACCAGCCCGAGCCCGCCGGGCTCCGTACCCAGCAGGCCCTCCGGGCCCTTCGCCGAGCCGTACACGAGATATGCCACCAGCCCTCCGAAGAAGACGAGCAGCGTCGAGAGGACGGCCATCGGCAGCGTCACGCCCAGCCCGAATAGCTTCGTCGGGACGAGCACAACCGCCGGGACGAGGGCCATCGAGAGCGCGACCGAATACGCGAATCGCTCCGCCCGGTCCCGTGCCGGGCACAGCAGCGCCGACCAGAACCAGCCAGGCGCGACCCCAACGATGAGCGCCGCGACGAGCGCCCGCATCAATTCAGGAAGCACGCCCGCTCTCTCCTGCTCCATCCATGTCGAGAGCCCGCAGCACGCGGATAACTTACGACAGGTTCAGACGGCGTCGCCAGCCAAAAACCCTCCAAAATGCGCATTACGCAAAGTTTTTACGGCGCTTTAATGTTCATTTAACTTTAAATCCTCTACAATCGGCACCTAGTGAATGTGGTTTCATCTTTGTATTGATACGGTCTTCGAAAAAGGGGTGCTCTTCATGAAGGTAATGGTGTTGGGCGGGAACGGCTACTGCGGTTGGCCAACCTCCCTCTACCTCTCAGATCAAGGCCACGAAGTCATAATCGTGGATAACTTCGTCCGCCGTACCATTGACCCCGAGCTCTCCGCTTCTTCCCTTACCCCCATCATGGGCCTCAAGGAGCGCGTCAAGGCCTGGGTAGCGCCAGCAGAGTACCGTGATAAGGTTGACGCGGAAGTGGTGATGCCAAGCGTGACGTGGAAGAGTGGGAAGGCCCGCCAGAGGGTCAACAAAGCTCCCGCCCAGCCTTCGGCCCATTAGGTTCCTGGTATGTTTGCGGATCACGTGAGCATTGCGGGCATCGTCATCGCCGCGCTCTTCGCGGCGTACGGTGTTTTCCGGTACCGCAAAGGCGGGAGCAGGTTCGACCTGCTCCTCTCGCTCGCCATCGCCCTCGGCGTGGTGTTGGTGTCAGTGGTGCCCCAGATCTTCGAGCCCGTAAGCGACCTTCTCGGCCTGAAAAACCGCGCGTTCGCCCTGCTCGGACTGGCGAACCTCTTGCTCTTCGCCCTGTTCCTGAACCTGCTGAGCCGGGTGCGGGAAGCAGGGCGGCGCAGCGGTGAGATCGTCACGGGCCTCGCCCTGCGCGACTACTCCGAGCAGTACGGGCCCTCCGAGCGGGGCCCCGAAAAGTCCGAGACGCACGGCCAGATCCTCATAATCGTGCCGGCATATAACGAGGGCGAGAGCATCCGGGACGTGCTGCGCAAGATCCCGGCCGAAGTCCTCAAGTACGAGGTCAAGACGGTAGTCGTGGACGACGGCTCGGACGACGACACGGCCGCCATCGCCCTTGGGGAGGGAGTCCCCGTCGTCTCGCACGTGGTCAACCGGGGCCAGGGCGACGCCCTTCGCACGGGCTTCGCCATCGCCCGGCACGAGCGGGCCGACATCGTCATCAACCTGGACGCCGACGGCCAGTACAAACCAGAGGAGATAGAGCCGCTCGCGCGACCAATAATCGAGGACCAGGCGGATTTCGTGCTCGGCTCGCGGTTCAAGGGCTTCTACGAGGAGGCCGGCAGCGTCCGGCATCTGGGCGTCACCTTCTTCTCCAGGATGCTCACGGTTCTCACCGGCACGCGCATCAGCGACTCCACCAACGGGTTCAGGGCTATCAGGGTCTCCCTGCTCCACAAGCTCGACCTGCGCGAGGACCGCTTCAACGCAACGGAGATCATCCTGGAAGCCCTCAACAACAAGCTACGCTACGCCGAGGTCCCCGTGAGTATGCTCAAGCGGGCCGCGGGCGAGACCAAGAAGCCCGCCCAACTCCGCTACCCACTGGGCGTCTTCCGCGTCATCATTCAGACCTGGCTGCGGTAGAAGGCTTCGGGCCACAGGCATTGGATTTCGGCTGAAAGGTTGGATCGAGCGGTGGACAATCTGCTCCGCGCCAGCCCGTTAGGGATCTCTCAGAGCAGCAAAGTGAACGCCACAGCGCCCGCCTAGAACCCCTCCGCCAGTAGCCGCTTCGCTCGCTGTATCCCGGCTTCGTCACGACGATGATAGTTGCGCTGCGCCACACGCTGGGTTTCGACCAGCCCGGCGTCCTTGAGAACGGACAGGTGCCTGGAAGCACTCGGCTGCGAAATGCCCGCCTTCTCGGCGATCAGGTTTACGCAGACTCCATCCCCGGTGAGGTCGCCATCCACCCGAGATTCGAAATTTCCTTCGGGATCGCGCAACCAGCGCAGGATCCTCGCACGAGTCCCGGATGCAAGCGCTCTGGCTACCTCGTCCATAACTACTAGTATAGCGTATTTGTTATATAGCAAATTTGCTATATAACCTTCGTGCATGAGAGGTTCTGCATGGAATGAGGGCAATGGCGGGCGTGGATCTGGAGGAGGTCCGAGCATGGACGGGCCACGGAATGGGCGCGAGAAGACGCGGCTTCGCAACGGCGCAGCGCTTACGGGGGTTGCCGCTGCTCTCGTCGCGGTCGTGCTCTGGTCCACCAACGCTCTGGCGGCGAAGTTCGCGCTGGCCGAGTTCGGGGTCGTTCAGGTGCTCGCTTTGCAGTTTGGCGGGGCCACCGCCACGCTGGCGACGCTGCGGGCATTGCGGTCGAGGTGGGACAAGACATCCAGCCAGAAAAACGCCAACTGGCCCTCGGGACGCTTCCGGGATGTCCTGGGTGGCGTGATGGTTGGGGTGGTCGGTCTCACGGGGACCATCTTCCTTCAGTACCTGGCTTTCGCCGTGGCCCCCATCGTGGAGGCCAACGTGATCGCCTACGGCTGGCCGCTGTTCGCCGCGCTGTGGGCCGCGCTCGCGTACCGAAGCCGCCAGACATTGGCCGGGGTCCCGCTGGCGATGGTCGGTTTCGCGGGCGTCGCGATCATGCTCGGCGCCGGAGGCGGTCTCGGGTCCATCGGCGGAACCGCCGGTTACGCTGCGGCCCTCGCTTCAGCGGTGTGTATGACCTTCTATACGGTCATGTCCGGCCGATTGCGCGTCCCCGCGGATACGTTTCTGCTGCCCGCAACGGCCTTCGGGATGATCGCGGTCCTGATGCTCTGTGTCACCGGCCTTGCTCCCTGGTCGTGGGCATCCACCAGCTCGGGCGCGTGGGCGGCCTCCGTCTACGCCGGCGTCGGACCGATGGCCGGGGGTTTCCTGCTGTGGAGCCGGGCAATGTCCGGTGACGGAGCGAAGAGGCTCGCCCCGCTCGGATATGCCACCCCGCTTTTGTCCACGGCGTTGCTTCTGCTCGTCGGAGAGACGTTCACGCCGGACGCGTTGATCGGCGCCGCGCTGGTGCTGGTCTGCAGCATCGGTGTTCTGGTGGTAAATGGGAAGGAGCATGGCTGACCAGCATCAACAGGCTCGTTGGGCCATCCTTGCCTCCGCCTTCGCCGGGGGAGGATAGACTTCGCGCGCTGGCCGATGCGGTCTGCTCCGGCATCATCCATGTACCCGAAGGACGATATCCGGTCGTCCGCAGTGTCGAGGCCGTGCTCGACGGCTAGAATACCGCCGTCCGGCGAAGAGCAGATCTAACCCCGATGCCTGAAAGCCAAAGAGAATGAGAAACATCCTAAAAACCCGGCAGGGAGCGGGCGCGGGGAGCCTGTACATTGGGCTCTCCTTCGTGGGGGCCGGCGCGCTGACCTTCGCTTTTCAGGGCGTCTCCATGCGGGCCCTCGGCGGGCCAGCGGGCTACGCGCCGGTCGCGCTGCTGTGGAACGCGACGTTCCTGGTGGTGCAGGTACTCTGGGTGGCCGCGACGCAGACCCTGGGACGCCACGTGGCCGAGCGGGAGGCGAGGGGCGAGGACTGGAGCCCGGTCGTGTCTTCGGTGCGGCGCTGGCAGGGAGGGCTGCTGGTCGTGTTTCTGGCGGCGGCTCTGCTCCTGTCTCCGCTGCTTACGGCGGAGGTTTTTGGGGACCCCTGGCTCACGGCGACGTTCGTCGTGGCGGTGGCCGCCTACGCGCCGGAGTACTTCAGGCGCGGCATCTTCAACGGGCACCGGCAGAGCACCAGGCTGGGCGCCCAGATCCTGGCCGAAGCTTCGAGCCGGGTGGTCCTCGCAGTGGGACTCCTGGCGGCGGGGTTAGGCGTGGCAGGTCCGGCCCTCGCCATCCTGCTCGCCCCGGTGGTCGGAGTGCTGGCCGTCCGTCCCGCGCAGGTTCCACAAGCAAGCAAGCCGGGAGAACCCTTCTCCGCCGGGAAAGCCCTGCGGTTCGCGGCGCCGGTATTGGCGTGCATGGCCTGCGCCCAGACACTGGCGAGCGGGGGTGTGATCCTGGTCGGCCT
>JACCTS010000241.1 GCA_013812245.1 Rubrobacter sp. | reverse complement strand
GCGCCCATAAGGGTCCTGGATCTCGGGGCCGGGACGGGTTTGTTGAGCGCGATGGTCGCGGAGAGGTTCCCGCTCGCGCGGGTGACGCTGGTGGACCTCTCGGTGGAGATGTTGCGGGTGGCGCGGCGGCGCTTCGCGGATAGCCTGGCTCCGGACCCCAATCGCTTCGAGTTCCGCGTCATGGACTTCGCGAGGAAGCAGCTGCCCGGAGGGGCCGGAGGATACGACCTCGTCGTGTCAGCGCTCTCCATCCATCACCTCACGCACAACGGCAAGCAAGAGTTGTTCGAGAAAATCCATGACTCCCTCGCGGAGCGAGGCCGCTTCGTGAACGCGGACCAGGCGCTCGGCCCGACGCCGGAGGATGAGCAAGAATACCAGGAAGATTGGCTGCGCCGGGTGCGTGAGGCGGGCGCGAGCGATGATGATATCTCCGCCGCCTTGACCCGGATGAGGGCAGACAAAAACGCCACCCTGGAGGCCCAGATGGCGTGGCTGGAGGAAGCCGGTTTCGACGGGGTAAAAAGCTACTATCAGGATCGCAGGTTCGTCGTCTACGGCGGACTCAAGGGTGAAAAAGAGAGGGAAGTGAACCGTGGATAGACCGAAGACGCTGGTAGAGAAGATCTGGGACCGCCACGTGGTGCGGCGGGCCGAGGGAGAGCCTGACCTCCTGTACGTGGACCTTCACATGGTCCACGAGGTGACGAGCCCACAGGCATTCGAGGGGCTGCGGATGGCGGATCGGAAGGTGCGCCGCCCGGACCTCACGCTGGCGACGATGGACCACAACGTGCCCACCACGGAGTTCGGGGTGCCGGTCAAGGATCAGGTCTCCGCCAAACAGATGGAGACTTTGCGGGAGAACTGCGAGGAGTTCGGGATCGACCTTCACGGCTGGGGCTCCATCGGGCAGGGCATCGTACACGTCATAGGGCCGGAGATGGGCCTGACCCAGCCTGGCATGGTCATCGTGTGCGGGGATAGCCATACGGCGACCCACGGCGCGTTCGGGGCGCTGGCGTTCGGTATTGGGACGAGCGAAGTCGAGCACGTGCTCGCGACCCAGACGCTGACGCAGAGCCGCCCGAAGACGATGGCCGTAACGGTCGAGGGCGAGCTTCCGGCGGACGTGACCGCGAAGGATCTGGTGCTCGGTATCCTGCACCGCATCGGGATCGGCGGCGGGGCCGGGCACGTGATCGAATACCGGGGTGAGGCCGTGCGGCAGCTCTCGATGGAGGGTCGGATGACGGTGTGCAATATGTCCATCGAGGGCGGGGCAAGGGCCGGGCTCATCGCACCGGACGAGACGACCTTCGAGTACGTCAGGGGCAGGGATCACGCCCCGAAAGACGAGGACTGGGAGATCGCGGTCGAAGAGTGGAAATCTCTCCACATCGACGAAGGCGCCGAGTTCGACAAGGAGGTCGTCATACAGGCCGAGGACCTCGTACCCTACGTCTCGTGGGGCACGACCCCGGCGCAGACCGTCGGCCTCGATGAGGCGGTCCCCGAACCCCAGAACGACCACCACGAGCGGGCCTTGAAGTACATGAACCTGACGCCGGGAACGGCGATTCGGGATATAGAGGTGGACACCGTGTTCCTCGGGTCATGCACCAACGCCCGCATCGAGGACTTGCGCGCCGCCGCCAGCGTCCTCGAAGGACACAAGGTGAAAGAGGGCATCAGGGCGATGGTCGTCCCCGGCTCCATGCGCGTCAAGAAACAGGCTGAGGAAGAAGGCCTGGACAAAGTGTTCACCGACGCCGGCTTCGACTGGCGCAACGCCGGGTGTTCGATGTGCCTCGGCATGAACCCGGATATTCTCGAACCCGGCGAGCGGTGCGCGTCCACGAGCAATCGCAACTTCGAGGGAAGGCAGGGTAAGGGCGGCAGGACTCACCTCGTCAGCCCGGCCGTCGCGGCGGCGACGGCAGTCATGGGGCGGTTCGCGTCGCCCTCGGAACTCGGCGTACCAGTGGAGGTGGTCTAGTGGAACCTGTCGAGCGTATTTCCGGGACGGCGCTTCCGCTCGGTTACTCGGATGTGGACACGGACCAGATCGTCCCGAGCGACGCCCTCAAGCGCATCGAGCGCACAGGCTTCGGGGAGTTCCTGTTCTCGAGTTGGCGCGATGACGAGGACTTCATAATGCACAGGGCCGAGCATAAGGATGCCGTGATACTCATC
This sequence comes from Rubrobacter sp., assembly GCA_013812245.1. Classification (GTDB taxonomy): domain Bacteria; phylum Actinomycetota; class Rubrobacteria; order Rubrobacterales; family Rubrobacteraceae; genus JACDGB01. The sequence goes on along the minus strand of JACCTS010000241.1, from coordinate 116 downwards.
GCGGGCGAGAACTTTGGCTCTGGTTCCAGCCGCGAGCACGCGGTCTGGGCGATACAGGATCACGGCTTCGGAGCGGTGATCGCACCTTCCTTCGCGGACATCTTCAAGAACAACTC
>JACCTS010000029.1 GCA_013812245.1 Rubrobacter sp. | reverse complement strand
CGATGATCTCGCCCGGCTCCCCCGTCTCGGCATCGTCGTCCTCCATGAGTCGGGCGATGCCGAAGTCCCCCACCTTCACGGTGCCGTCGCGGGTGATCAGGATGTTCGACGGCTTGATGTCGCGGTGAATCACCCCGCGATGGTGGGCGTAGGAGAGTGCCATCAGGAGCTGCGCCGCGATTCTCCGGGTGAACTGCTCGTTGAGCTTTCCGCTGCGGGAGAGGAGATCCCCCACGTCGTCGCCGTCCACGTACTCGGCCACGATGAAAGTCATTTCGCCGTCCTGGCAGATGTCGTAGACCTTGACGACATTCCCGTGGTCGAGGGAGGCCATGGCCCGCGCCTCCTGCTTGAAGCGCCGCCGGAAGACGGGCTCCTCGGCGTAGTGGGTGTGCAGGGTCTTCAGGGCGACCGTGCGCCCGAGGATGGTGTCTTCCGCCTTGTAGACGACAGCCATCCCCCCGGAGCCCAGCTTGCTCTCTACCTTATAGCGTCCACCGAGGACCATTCCAACCGAGGCGCTCAGCACTCTACCACCTTCGACCGTAGGCTCCTTGAAAGGCAATTATATATCCCCCGCACATGCCTGTTTACCATCCGGCCCGGACGAACGTTCCGGTACCCAACATGGCGCAGAATAGCACCTTTGAGGCCCACATTTTGGGGCTGGAGCCCCGGATATATTCTTCGAGACGGATTCTATAGTGCCTCGCTACCGGGTACACTTGTGAAGACCTCTGTCCGACATCGTGGAGGACCCTATTGTCGAAGCGCACGGATTTCGCCTGCCGCTCCGAGGCCGGAGACCGTCCGGCCATCCTCTTCGCCACCATCTCCATAGGGGGCGGTCACGTGGCGACGGCGCGGGCCATGGCCGAGGCCGTGGAGCGTCACTATCCAGGCTGCTACGAGCTGGCTGTCTCGGATTACATGAAGGATCTCGGCGTTACCGGGCTCGACCGTCTGCACAAAGGGTTCTGGCGAAGGGCGTTGCGCTTCCCGGTGGTGGCCCGCGCTGGTCAGCGCGTCATAGACTCCGTCCCGCGTGTGACCATCACCGGCCAACGGCGCATCCTGCGGGGGTTTGCCCGCGCGGCGGCGGAACACCTGATGCCTTCGCCGCCGCGTCTGATCGTCTCTAACCATGGACTCATCACCTCCGGCCTCGCGGAGGCGAAGCGGCTCTACGGCCTCGACGTGCCCGTGCTGACCTTCGCCACCGAGCCGCACGGCATCAGCGCCTACTGGGCGGACCCCCGGGCGGACCACATCGTCGCCCCATCCGAGGAAGTCCGGCGCGACCTGGTGCGTTTCGGGATGCCAGAAGAGAAGACGGCAGTCGTGGGTTATCCGGTGGGACAGGCTTTTCTAGCCGCCCCGACGAAGGCTGAGGCCCGCGCCCGCCTCGCCCTGCCCGACCGTTTCACTTGTCTCGTCTCCTTCGGGGGAGAGGGGGTGGCGGAGAGCGACCCACGGGCGGTCGTCCGCGCGCTCCTCGACGCTGAGCCCGCCCCGCAGGTGGTGATGATCACTGGCCGCAACCAGGCGCTCAGGAAACGGCTGTCGACCCTCGAATCGCGCGAGGACCGTCTCAGGATCGAAGGTTTCACGGACGAGGTTGCATGCTACCTGGCCGCGAGCGATGTCTTCATTGGCAAGGCTGGTCCCGCCTCAGTCTACGAGGCGCTGGCCGTCGGGCGTCCGGCGCTCCTCACCGGCTACACCGCCCTCAACGAGCGGGGCGTGGTGCGCTTCGTCGAAGAAGAGGGACTTGGACACTTCACGAGGACACCAGAAAAACTCCAGAGAGCGGTGGGGCGCTACGCCTCGGATCCTGCTCTCCTGGAAGAAGTCGCCCGGCGGCGCCAGCATCTGGGCCTCCCGTCCATGACCGAGCAACTGGCCCACCATATTGTCCGCTACGCCACGGGATAGCGGTACACCGATACCATCAAACCCGGGCTACAACTGGCCGCAGTTACATCTCTGACCGGACCTGGATCAGCCCCTGGTAGATCTCCTCCAGGCAACGGCCACTCTCCCGGATGTCGTGGCCCTTCGCCTCGAGAAGTGCGCTCTTCCCGAAACGCCGAAGCTCGTCGGGCCGGTCCAGCAACCGGCTAATGTCAGACGCCGCGCTGGAGATCCGCACGGGATCATAAGAGATGCCGGCTCTAGCCTCACGAACCAGCTCGGGGACGGCGCTGGTGGCGAATCCGGCCACCGCCACCGGACAACCGTGGGCCATGGCTTCGAGCGTGGCGATGCTCTGCAACTCGGTCGGCGACGGCATCACGAACAGGTCACTGGCCCGCAGGAGATCCGCTTTCTCCTCCTCGGAGACATAGCCCAGAAAAAGCACGGCATCCGCAAGGCCGAGACGTACCGTTTGCCGTTCCAGCGTGGGCCGCAAGGGGCCGTCTCCCGCCACGACCAGTCGCGTATCCCGCCGGAGCGCGGCTAGCGCCGCTATCAACTCCACGAGACCCTGGGGACGTTTCTCATGCGAGAGGCGGCCCACGTGTGAGATCAGGAACCGCTTACCCGACAGAAGGCGCTGCCGCAGGACCGCCGCATGCTCCCGGTCTGCGGGTACTGCTGCCTCCGGCAACCGGATGCCGTTGGAGACCACGTGGATCGGACGCTTCGTGTAGCGAGCCGCCAGCCGGAAAGCAAAAGGAGTAGGCGCGACCAGGGCGTCGGGCATCCGGTAGATGAAGCGGTACCAGCCGCGCAGGAACGGCAGTATCAGCTTTCCGGTATGCATTGTCATGCTTTCTTCCTGGGCGTGGAAGCCGAGAATGGACGGCACGTTCGCCTGGTGTGCCATGCGTAGTGTCCGAAAAGCGAGTGGGGTTGGGGTGTTGATGTGGATCACGTCGGCCCAGTCCACGAGCGCCCGGATTTTCTGTCTGGCCGGGAATGCGTAGTGGATCTGCTTGTTCGGGGGACGCCACACCGGCAACCG
>JACCTS010000235.1 GCA_013812245.1 Rubrobacter sp. | reverse complement strand
CCTCGCTATTCGAGCTTGAGGCGCGGGTGAGCGATCAAAGTACGGAACTCAAGCCAGGCAAATACCGCTTCCGCCCCGGCACGGACGCCGAGAAGATTCTCGCCGCCATGACCGCTGGGGAGGGTGTGCCCCTGTTCGCCATCACCATTCCGGAGGGCCTTACGATAGAGGAGACCGCCGAAACCGTCGCGGAAGGGAGCAAGATACGGGCGAACGATTTCCAGGCGGCGGCGAAGAGGACGGGGTATGGCTACGCATTCCTCGAGAACCCGAAAATACACACCACGGAAGGGTTCCTCTTCCCCAAGAGGTACGAATTCGAGCAGGGCGCCACGGCCTCCCAGGTCGTCAACCGGTTGTTGGAACAGTATCTCCTGGAGACGCAGGGCCTCGACCTCGGGGAGGCACGGAAGCGCCTCGGCCTGACGGAGTACGAGATACTCACCGTCGCCTCCCTGGTCGAGCGCGAAGCCGCCAACCCCCAGGAACGCCGGCGGGTCGCCTCCGTGATCTACAACCGGCTGCGCAAGGACATGCCCCTGCAGATAGACGCCACCATCCAGTACGCCAGAGGAAAGCCGAAAGCGGACCTGTCACTGGCCGACCTCAAGGTAAAGTCGCCCTACAATACTTACACGAGCACGGGCCTTCCTCCTGGCCCTATCTGTAGCCCCGGACGCGATTCATTGGAGGCCGCCATCGACCCCGCGCGGACGAATTACCTCTACTACGTACTGAAGCCCGGTGGACAGGAGCATTTCTTTACCGACGATTACGACGAGTTCCTGAAAGTGAAGGCCAGGGCCGGGCGCTAGGTATGTCCCGCTAAAGGCCGGGTAACCTATTGCGGTACCCTTGCGGTGAGGAGCGGTATACCATCGCCGCGAAGAGGTGTGTAGAATGAATTTGAGTGGAAGGACACAGTTGTTAGGTGTTATCGGACATCCAATCGGCCACAGCCTGAGCCCCAAGATGCACAATGCCGCGTTTGCGGCCAGTGGCATGAACTACGTGTATGTCCCGCTGGACGTAAGCCCGGACCGCCTGCCTGCCGCCATCGAGGGGGCCGCAGCGCTCGGCTTTCGCGGCTTCAACGTCACCATGCCCCACAAGGAGAGGATCGTATCTCTGCTAGATGAGGTGGAAGAAGCGGGTAGGGTCGCCGGGGCCGTGAACACCGTCCTCATCGAGGACGGCTCGTTACGGGGCCTCAACACCGACGGTAGCGGCTTTATCGAGGCCTGCCGCGCTGCCGGGGTGGAGCTTGCGGGACGGAGGGTCCTGATCGTGGGCGCCGGGGGAGCTGCGGCCGCGATCGCGTTGGCCCTGATCGGCGAAGGAGTCGCGGAGACGAAGATCGTCAACCGCACCGCCGGCCGCGCCGAACGGTTGCGGGACCGCTTGCTCTTCATGAGCCCGGAGACCGAAGTCTCGGCAGGGTCTCTGGACGATGTGGAGGAGGCCGCGTCGGGCGCGGAGGTGATCGTCAACGCCACGTACCTGGGGATGAAAGACGAAGACCCGGTGCCGGTTCCGGTGGGATGTCTCGAGTCCCAAAAAGTGGTCTGCGATGCGGTATACCGTGCCGGAAAGGAGACCAGGTTGATAGAAGCTGCCCGACAGCGGGGCGCCAGGGTGGTAACCGGAGACCGGATGCTGCTCTACCAGGGCGTCCAGGCGCAGCGGTTGTGGACGGGCCAGGAGCCCGACGTGGAGGCTATGAACGATGCACTCACCTGAGAACATGAGCGGGGCCGCCCCGCCGCGCAGGATAGGAGAGATCCTCGTTTCGCAGGGTAGGATCTCTGGAGAGCGGCTCGACGAAGCGCTGCGGCTACAGCGAACGGATGACCGGAGCCTCGGGAAAATACTCGTCTCCCTCGGATACATAACCGAGACAGAGTTGGCGCATGCCCTCTCCACCCGGCTCAACGTAGAGTACGTGGAGTTCTCCGTGTCGGACGTAGACCCGGAGATACTGAAAAGCATCCCCGAGGACGTGCTCGTCCAGCACCACGCCGTGCCGCTGCGCATGGAGAACAGCCGTCTCCTGGTTGCCATGAGCGATCCCAACGACATCCTCGCCCGCAGCGACCTCACCATCAGCTCCGGCTATCCCATCACGACCGTAATCACCTCCAGGGACGCTATCGAGGAGATCCAGAGCCGCCTGTTCTCCAGTCGGGAAGCCGGAGAGAATGGTTTGATGGCAACGGAGGAAGCCGCGGGAGAAGTACGCAACGGTGAGGGGCCGGTTCAGGCCGACGGGCGACCCGGAGAAACAATCCCTGGAGGCGGCCGAAGATCACCGGGAATCTCTGAAAAGAAAACTGGAGAGATACTGGTCTCGCAGGGCAAGATCACCGGGCAACAGTTGCAAGAGGCTCTCGCCGTGAGGCGGAACGATTCCCGCGACCTGGGAAAGATATTGATCTCCCTCGGCTACGTGACGGCTGCCGATGTGGCCCAGGCGCTGGCCCGGAGACTGAAGCTGGAGTACGTCGTTATCTCGGAGTTGTCGGAGGATGACGTAGACAGTGAGGTGCTCGGACGCTTCGGCGAGGAAACGATGCGCAAGTACAGGGCACTACCCTTGCGCCACGAGGATGGAAGCCTCGTCGTCGCCATGCACGACCCCAACGACATCCACGCCCTCGAAGACCTCAGGATCATCGCCGGACGTCAGATTCGTCCCGTAGTAGCGTCCGAGGAAGATCTCGAAGGTGCCTTCATCCACCTTTTCGGGACGGCGGCGTTGGACGAGGGCATCGTGGAGGTTGATGACGGCGACGGCTGGGCTCCACCTGTTCCGGAGCAGGTTCCGGCCAGCGCGGTCTTGTCCAGCCGCGACATAGAGTTGAAGGTTCTGGTTGCCGAGGACGATACGGTCTCGCGCAGTATCGCCGTGAAGGCCGTGGAGAGCTTCGGCTGTGAGTGCGTGGGAGTCCGCGATGGGCTGGAGGCGTGGAAGCTGTACCAGGAAGATCCGGACATAGACGTCGTTCTCAGCGACTGGATGATGCCCGGCATGGACGGGCTGGAGTTGTGCCAAAGGGTGCGCGGGCTCGGACGCCAGAAGCATACGTTCTTCGTTTTTCTCACGGCGCTGGGAGACCAACAGCATCTCACCGACGGCATGGAGGCCGGCGCCGACGAGTACCTGATCAAACCACTGAACAGGGAGCTTCTGCGGGCGAAGTTGGAAGATGCGTTTCGGGCGAAGTCTCTGCACGAGCACCTCGGCGCTAGTGAGAGCGGCGAAGACAACACGCCCGCGACACAGGGCCAGGAGGTGGCCCTCAGGACGGGCGCGCAGCCCGCGCACGGGGACAAGATCTGGGACATCCTCATCTCCGACGGGAAGATAGACGAGGGCCAACTTCGCCACGCGCTGGAAGTCCAGGTGGAGCGGCGCGAGGAGTTGGGCAAGGTTCTGGTCTCACTTGGCTACATAACCAACTGGGATCTGGCGCAGGCTCAGGCGCACCGCTTCAGGCTCCAGTTCGTGGAGCTCACCGAGAACGCCGTGGACGCGAGCGTGGTGGCCCTCGTGGAGCAGAAGGTGTTGCGCAAATACAAAGTCATGCCCTTACGGATCGAGAACAACCGGCTCGTGGTGGCCATCAGCGATCCCACCAACATCTTCGCCCTGGAAGACCTGACCATGTTGTCCGGGTATCCGGTGACGCCTGTAATAGCCCTCGAAGACAACATTACGACCGTACACAACAAGATCTTCGCCTTCAGCGAAGAGGTCTCCGAATTTCTGGAGGAGGCTTCCAGGGCGGGTTTCGAGCAGGATCTCGGCGAACTGGACCTCGGGGTAGAAGCGCCGCCCGACGAGGCGCCCATAATCCGTCTGGTCAGCGCCATACTCACGCAGGCCGTCGGCGATGGCGCGTCCGACATCCACATAGAGCCGCAGGCGCGCGAGGTGGTCGTGAGGATGCGGGTGGACGGTGTGTTGCGCGAGTCCATGACCATCCCGCCCAAGCTCCAGAGCGGCGTCGTGACGCGGCTCAAGATCGTGGGTGACCTCGACATCGCGGAGAGGCGCGTGCCCCAGGACGGGCGTTTCTCGGCCAAGCTCGGCGGCCAGAGGCTGGACCTGCGCGTCGTCAGCCTGCCCACCGTCTTCGGCGAGAAAATAGTCTTGCGCCTGCTTGACAACACGAACGCCACCGTCCCGCTTCCGGATCTCGGGTTCGCGCCCAAGATATACCAACGCTACGAGGAGGTTTTCCGCAGGCCCTACGGCACGGTGCTGGTCACGGGTCCTACGGGCAGCGGCAAGTCCACCACGCTCTACGCCACCCTCAACGAGCTCAACACTCCGGAGAAGAACATCATCACCGTCGAGGATCCGGTCGAGTACCGTATGCGCGGGATAAATCAGATGCAGACAAACGCCCGGGCCGGCCTCACCTTCGCTGGAGCGCTCAGGAACCTCCTACGCGCCGACCCGGACATCGTGATGATCGGAGAGATCCGGGACCCGGAGACGGCCAAAATCGCTGTGGAAGCTGCCCTCACCGGCCACCTGGTCCTGGCGACGATGCACACCAACCACGCCCCGGCTGCCGTCAGCCGCCTCACCGACATGGGCGTCGAGCCTTTCCTCACCTCCTCCGCCGTGGACTGCGTGATCGCCCAGCGGTTGGCTAGGAGGGTGTGCGAATACTGCAAGGAACCGGCGGAGATAGAGCGGGAGATCCTCGAAAGCATGGGGTTCCCCTTCGAGCTCCTTACCGGCGGGTTGGAATTCCACAAGGGCGTCGGGTGCGACCACTGCGGAGGCTCAGGCTACCGCGGCCGCATGGGTCTCTACGAGCTCATGATCGTGAGCGAAGAGATCAGGAGCCTCATATTGCGGCGTGCCCCGACCGATGAGATTTCGCGGGTTGCCGAAAAGGAAGGTATGATACGGCTCAGGGACGATGGACTCCTCAAGGCGGCGCAGGGTATGACGACGGTGGAAGAAGTCTTCAGGACCGTGGTGTGAGGCACGTATGTCACCGCGACCAAGGTCGCGCCTGATCCGTACCGACCACGATTCCGTAGACCGTAGGCGGGGAGATCGCCAATACACGTTGGCCGAAGGGAAGAAAACATGACGATGATCGAAAGCGGGCTCAACGACTACCTTTTCGACGCCATCAAGATGGACGCCAGCGACCTGCACATAACGGCCGGGGTGCCACCGATGGTGCGGGTGATCGGCAAGGTCGAGCCGCTGGACTACCCGGTCTTCGACTCCAACTCGACGCGGGAGTTGATCTACGACATCCTCTCCAACGACCAGCGCCAGCGTCTTGAGACCGACCTGGAGCTAGACTTCGCCTACACCGTGCCCAACGTCGCCCGTTTCAGGGTCAACGTGTACTTTCAGCGCGGCGCGATGGGCGCGGCCTTCAGGGCCATCCCGCAAGTGATCCAGAGCTTCTCTGACCTCGGCCTCCCGAAGGCCATAGAGGATATGTGCGAGAAGCCGCGGGGGCTCGTCCTGGTCACAGGCCCGACCGGATCAGGCAAGTCCACCACGCTCGCCTCGATGATAGACAAGATCAATTCTGAGCGTCACGAGCACATCATGAGCGTCGAGGACCCGATAGAGTTCCTCCACTACCACAAGAACTGCATAGTCAACCAGCGCGAGGTCAACCAGGACACTAGGAGCTTCGCCCAGGCCCTCAAGCACGTGCTGCGCCAGGACCCGGACGTGATCCTCGTCGGCGAGATGCGCGACCTTGAGACCATCTCGCTGGCCATAACGGCCGCCGAGACCGGGCACCTCGTCTTCGGCACGCTCCACACCCAGGATGCCCCGCAGTCCGTTGACCGCATAATTGACGTGTTCCCGTCGCACCAGCAGAGTCAGATCCGGGTCCAGCTCGCCAACGCCCTGCAGGGCATCATAACGCAGACCTTGATCCCCAAACGCGGCGGCAAGGGACGGGTTCCCGCTTGCGAGATACTGCTGCCCACGCCAGGTGTTCGGAACCTCATTCGGGAGGGCAAGAACCATCAGATCTACTCTGCCATGCAGACCGGCGGTAAGTTCGGGATGCAGACGATGGACGCGGCGCTGGTTGAGTTGATCCGGAAGGGTCAAATCTCGCGTGAAGAAGGCGAGAAGCGTTCCAGCAACCCCGAAGAGATGCGCCGACTCGCGAGTACCGGAGACGGCACGCGCGTCGGCGGGGCTGTCCCGAGCAGTGGCGGATACGCTGCCATAAGGCGTTAGCCGGCGAGCGCCGGGAGGAGAGAAAATGACGGTATATACCTACAAGGCGCGCAGCCGGCAGGGCGAAGTTCTCGAAGATCGGATGGAGGGCTCCGACACGATGTCGGTGGCCTCGGCCCTACGCCAGCAGGGCCTCCTGGTCATAGACATCAAGGAACAGGGTGTCGGGCAGAAGGACATCCTGGAGCCCTTCAAGAAGGTCAAGTCCGCTGACCTCGTCGTCTTTACCCGGCAGTTCGCCACCATGATCAACGCCGGGCT
>JACCTS010000178.1 GCA_013812245.1 Rubrobacter sp. | reverse complement strand
TGTTGCCGTTGGTGTCTACGAAGTTATGGGTGGTGATGCCTTTGGGATCTACGTGGTGCTCGCGGAAAGCTCCGACGAAGTTGGGACCGATGATCGGGGTCTCCGCAGATCCGAAATTGTCCGCCAGAAAATGTACGAACCCGGAGAAGAAGTCCGCCGTCAGGTACGCCAGGATTGCGAGCACCGGCAGGAACCATGCATACCCGAAGGTCGTCATCCCCCGGTACGAGTCTATCCCGATAAACAGCGCGAGCACGAAGAACGCCGCTATCCCGAGCAACTCCAGAATGTAGTGCCCCCAGCCGGTCTCGGGCCGGGGCCGTTCTTCCACGGTTGGATCTTGCTGGATCATGGAAATCTACTCCCTTTTGTTCACGAGAAATACGTCCCGTGAGGCGTTCTCGGATCAACGCGCGGAGGTGTCCCGGCCTTCGCGTCTCATGTCAGGATATACCGAACCGGCGCGTCTGGACAAGCCGCCGCTGACATGATGACCGTACTTCCCGGATATAGTGCTAATCTGTCCGCCATGAAAGGCTTGCCCGAAGGATTCTTTACGAGAACGTCCACCTTCGAAGACGCGGAGGAAGTGGCCGCCCTCCTCTCCGCGGGCGCGTTCCCCGGCAGCGGTGAAGAAGGCATGACCCCGGAGGAAATCCGGGACGACTGGGAGGATATAGACCTCACCGAAGAGGCCATCGCCGTGATCTCACCCGACGGACGCATTGCAGGCTACGCCGACGTGGTAAACCGCTCCTTCGTGGCAGTCTCCGTCTACGGCTACGTCCACCCGGAGTTCCGGGGACGGGGCGTCGGCTCCTTCCTCGTTGCCTGGGAGAGAACTGGACGAGAGAGCGTATCTACCGCGCCGCAGAGGAAGCCCGCATCAGCGTTCAACACTACGTCGAAGGCCGGGACACGGACGCGCGGAGCCTTCTCAAAGACGCCGAATACGCTCCCGTGCGCGCGACCTACGTCATGGAGATATTACTGCAAGAAGCTCCCTCCGTCCCCGATTTTCCTGCGGGCCTGACGGTTCGTAACTTCGTCCCCGGCCGGGACGAGCGGGCGGTATTCGAGGCGGTCGAGGATGCTTTCAAGGACGTTTGGAACCGTCCGCGGGGCACGTTCGAGCGGTTCGTTGGGATGACGGAGCGGGAGGTCTTCGATCCCGCGCTGTGGTTCCTGGCGATGGATGGTGAGGAGATAGCAGGCACGGTGCTTGCCAAGACGATCTCCGGCGAAGGATGGGTGGATGTGGTCGGGGTACGGCACCCGTGGCGCGGCCGGGGTCTCGGGCTCGCCCTACTGCGCCACGCCTTTGGCGAGTACCACCGGCGCGGCGTGGAGAAGGTCGGCCTCAGCGTGGACGCCGGGAGCGTGACCGGCGCGCCCCGGCTGTACGGGAGGGCCGGAATGCACGTCGCGAGCGAGTACGTCGTGTACCAGAAGGAGCTACGGTCGGGCGTGGACCTCGCTCAGAGATCCGGAGATACGGGGTAAACGCCTGCTACCTGGTGCGAGCCGTCTGCGGCACGTAGAGCTTGTGGACGTAGTCGCGAACCATACGCTGGGTCGAGAACCTCGGCGCGACGGTGCTTATGGCTTCCTTCATCACCCCGACCCAGCCTCTTGGTGTACCTGCGGCGTCGCGATCGTAGAAGAGCGGGACGATCTCGCCTTCCAGCATTGCGTACAGGGATTCGGCATCTTCGGCGTCTTGTTCTTCCTGGGAGGCGTACTCCCTGGCTTCGCCGATGACCCAGCCGTTGCGGCCGTTGTACGCCTCGGGCCACCAGCCGTCGAGAACGCTGAAGTTGGGCGCGCCGTTGAGTGAAGCCTTCTGGCCGGAGGTGCCGCTGGCCTCCAGTGGGCGGCGTGGGTTGTTCAGCCAAACGTCCACGCCCTGCGCGAGGTGGCGGGTGACGTTCATGTCGTAGTCTTCCAGGATCACGATGTGGCCGGCGAGATCCTCGTCTTCGGCGGCCCGGTACAGCGCCCGGATGAATTCTTTGGCGGGACTGTCGGCCGGATGGGCCTTCCCGGCGAACACGAACTGCACCGGGCGTTCGTGGTCCTTGCAGATGCGTCGCAACCGTTCCGGGTCCGAGAGCAAGAGCGTCGCCCGCTTGTAGGTGGCGAAGCGCCGCGCGAAACCTATGGTGAGTGCGTCGGGGTCTATCTCCTGCGGAGGCACGGCGCTCCCGGAACGCTCGCGCTGCAACCGGAGGCGGACGTTTACGAACTTCGCCATTCCGCGCTTCACGGCCGCGTGCGTCTCCCACAGCTCCCCAGACGGTATCTCCTCGATGAACGACCACGCCGACTCTTCCTGGACCATCTCGCGCCAGGCCCTGCCCCCGGAGTGCCGGTCGAAAAGGTCTCCCACCTCCTGTGAGAGCCAGCTCCACGTATGGACGCCGTTGGTGACGTGGGTTATGGAGCGGCCCACCCGTCTTTCGTCTCTGCTGTCCAGCAGATAGCTCCACATCTCCTCCGACACGTCGCGGTGCAGCGCGGAGACCGCGTTACGGGCGGCGGAGAGGTTCATCGCCAGCACCGTCATGTTGAAGGTCGGCCCCCAGCTCTCTTGCTTGTGGCCCAGCCCCCAGAGTTCCTCGTCACCCACTCCCAGTGAGGTGGCCCAGGAGCCGGCAAACTCGCGGAACAGGTTAGGGGAGAACGCGTCGTGGCCGGCTGGAACGGGGGTGTGGGTGGTGAAGACCGTGCGCCGGGCGACCTCGTCGCGGGCCTCGTCGAAGGAAGTGCCGCCGGCCACACGCTCCCGCATCCGCTCCAGGACGCAGAAGGCCGCGTGGCCTTCGTTCATGTGAAAGACGGCCGGACGCAGGCCCGCGGCCCGCAGGGCGCGCACGCCGCCGACGCCCAGGATCAACTCCTGCGAGATGCGCGTGCGAGAGTCGCCGCCGTAGAGCCGGGCCGTGACCTGTCGGTCCTCTGACATGTTCTCCGGGATGTCGGCGTCGAGGAGTAGGACGGAGACGCGCCCCACCTGCGCTTTCCAGACCTTCAGGTAGAGTTCGCGGCCCGGCATGCCCAACGAGACGAGGATCTCACGCCCGTCCGCGTCGCGGGCCGGGAGAATGGGCCTCATCTCAGGCTCGAAGGGTTCGTAGACCTCCTGCTGGCGTCCTTCGGCGTCCAGGCGCTGTCGGAAGTAGCCCTGGGCGTAGAGGATGCCGACACCGACCAGCGGCACCCCGAGGTCCGAGGCGCTCTTCACGTGGTCGCCCGCGAGCACCCCGAGGCCGCCGGAGTAGATCGGCAACGACTCGTGCAGCCCGAACTCGGCCGAGAAGTACGCGACCGGGCCCGCGAAACCAGGATATACGTGGCCCATCCAAGTGCCGCGCCGGTCGAGGTAGGAGTCGAGGCCGCGCAGGGAGCGATGGTATGCGTCCACGAACCCCGCGTCCTCGGCGGCGGCCGGGAGGTTGGCCGTCTCCCGCAGGAGCCGGACGGGATTGTGTTCCGCAGCCTCCCAGAGATCCGGGTCCAGCCGCGCGAAAAGCCCCTGCATATCCGGCCGCCAGGTCCAGAACAGGTTGTATGCCAACTCGGGCAGCCTGATCAGACGGGCCGGGATGTCGCCCCACGCGCCGATGTCTCTAATTGAACTGTCCACGAGGATGGATTGTAAAGATATTCTCCGGGGGCGCAAACCGAAGGTGCTGTCACGCCGGCGCTGGGGCGTTACTTCGCCTGGCGTTTTAGATCCATGTAGGCGTCGTTGATCACACGCATCCTGGACTCGGCGAGCTCGCGGGCCTCGGGTTCCAGGCCTTGCAACCGGTCGGGGTGATGGATCTTCGCCAGCTTTCTGTATGCCGTGGTCACCTCGTCCCGCGGAGAGCCGGCCCGTAGGCCGAGAATGCCGTAAGCCAGCTCGACCCTCATCTCCTCCTCGGCCGAGCGCGAGTTTCCGTTGCGATGGCCGTTCCTGTTCCGATCCTCACCCGATGAGCCGTTTTTTTCCTTGCCGAGTGCTCTGGCGAATCGCATGGCGGCATTCCGGTTGGAGACCCTCAACCGCACTTTGAAGCCCGAGCCGGAGATCTCCAGCAGACCGTACATCACCTCAGCCAGGCGTGGGTTACGGGTGAAGCGGTGATCCCGTCTCCCATCCTCCCTGATGTGCTGCCAGGTGTGCCCGATGACATCCGCGTCGGACGGCGCTTCTCCCTCATTGACCCGATACTCGGGACCGAAGATCACGTCGAACGAAGCGTAGGAGATAGCCCGGTATCGGCCATCCTGAAGGAGCAGCATCGTGTCCGGCAGGAAGAACAGCCGGGCGTCCCCGAGTTCCATCCCCCAGACCTCGACGTTGGTACGGATGCCCGGCACATCCTGCCGCGCTATTACGACCTGTCTGGCGGGCTCGCGCAGCTTCTCCGGCCCATCCTCGACGCGCCACACCTTCTCCGACATGGCGAGCGCTTCGCAGGCCCGTTTTACGTTCGCGAAGCGCGTGTCCTCCTCTCCCTGCAGGTCGTAGCGTACAGGGACCGTCCGGCGCCCCACGCGCCTCACGTACGCCAGGAGAGCGATGGCAGTTCCGACCGCCAGGATAGACAGCGCCGCCGTCAAGGAGAATGAGAACGCCGCAAGAGCACCCAGGACCGCGCCCGCCGCCAGGAAGGGCGCAGCGCCCGCGCCCCTGGGGCGAGAGCCTATCTCCTCCAGGGTCTTCTTGTTCATCACATTTAACATACTGCCCGAATTCAGATATTTCAGACCGAGCGTAAGCCTGGGGAACGAGCCTTGTGGACAGGTTACCCGGCGAGTAACATGGGATTTGTCCGACCGGATTCCGCGAACCCGGGGTTTCGGGCAGCGTTATGCATGGGGCAGATGGAGCCGAAACACTGCGGTGTCCTTGCCGGAGATACTCAGGCTCTGCTGGTGCGCCGGAACGCGGATCGCGGATCGAACGTATCGGCGGGCGGGCGATGATCCCGTACAGGCGCGTCTCCACCCGGACGACGGTCCAATCGGCAGGCCCGCGAAGGTGGGAGCGCGGCGAGGGGTGGCATGATCCCGGACGAAAACCAGCGTAAGGCCACCCGGTCGGTAGACGGGGGAAAGGATGCCCGTGCCCACCGGGACCCGGCTGACGAAGACGGCCGGACGGATGGCGCGTGGCGGGTCACGCGCTACCACCTTCAACGTGCGGCGATACCGGGCGGGGTGCTCGTGATCTCGCTGTTCCTGACGATTCTGGCCTGGCAGTACGTGCGGGAGAGCGTGGAGGTCAGGGAGGGTGTCAGGTTCAACGAGACGGTTCGGGCCGTCCAGGGCGCCATAGACCGCCGTACCAACGCGGGCCTGGACGCGATGTATGGGGCGCGCAGCTTCTTCTACGCGAGCGATTTCGTCGAGCGCGGCGAGTGGTCGAGCTACGTCGAGGATCTCGACCCGGAAGTGCGTTTCGTGGGCCTGCAGGCCCTGGGATACGCCGAGCGCGTGACGCCGGAGGAGAAAGAAGCTTACTCTCGAAGAACGAAGCAGGCTGGTCTGCCGGCGTTGAGCCCGGACGGCGAGCGGCCCGTGTACTTCCCGGTCGCGTCCGTTGCTCCCTCCGGTCCCGCCAACCAGAAAGTGCTCTCTCACGACTGGTACTCCGAGCCCGCGCACCGTGCCGCAATCAATCGGGCGCGGGATACCGGAGCCCCGCAGGCTACGGGTACGATCAACGTGTTCACCGATGCTGCCCCCGGCTCCAACGCGACCTTGCGTCTACGGGATGGCTACGCCGTGTACCTGCCGATCTATCGTGAAGGAGCCCCGACGGGAACCGTCACCGGGCGTCGCAAGGCCCTCGAAGGATTTGTTTTCGGTCTCTTCAGGGCGAAAGATCTGCTCGGAGGCGCTTTCGAGGAGCCCACCCCGACGGTGGACTTCGAGGTCTACGACGGCGCGACCCTGGCCCCGAGCAAACTCATCTACGACAACGACGACGTGGAGCGCGCCGGAGAGGAGGATGCTGGTCAGTTCTCGGATACCCGCCACGTAAAGGTGGCGGGCCGCACGTGGAGCCTGTATTTCGTCGGCCTGGAGGAGTTCGAAGAACTCGAAGGGGGCGTCCGGCTGACGTTCTTCGTCCTCTTTACCGGCGTGGGTGTGAGCCTGCTGCTGTTTGGGATCACCGCGATGCTCGTGCGGAGCCGCATCCTGGCCGAACGCGCCGGCAGGAAGTTCGAGGACGCGAATCGGGACCTCCAGGCGATCAACCAGGAACTGGAGGCGTTCAGCTACTCCGTGAGCCACGACCTGCGCGCACCCCTGCGAAGCATGGACGGGTTCTCCCAGATCCTGCTGGAGGACTACCGGGACGAGCTCGACGAGGAGGGCCAGGACTACCTGGGGCGCGTGCGGGCCGCCAGCCAGCGCATGGGCCAGCTCATAGACGACCTGCTGGAGCTTTCACGGGTCACGCGCGGTCCCCTGCGCCGCACGTCCGTGAACCTGAGCGCCATCGCCACCGACGTAGCCGGAGTGCTCAAGGCTTCCGATCCCGGGCGCCGGACGAGGTTTGTGATCTCCGAAGATCTCGTGGCGCGGGGCGACGCCAGGCTTTTGCGGGTGGCGCTGGATAATCTGCTCGGCAACGCCTGGAAGTTCACCTCCAAGGAGCCTGAAGCCAGCGTGGAGTTCGGGGCATCCCGTCGGGGAGGGACGCAGGTGTACTACGTGCAGGACAACGGGGCGGGCTTCGACGCGGCGTACGCGGGCAAGCTGTTCGGGGCGTTCCAGAGGTTGCACGGCTCAGACGAGTTCGAGGGTACCGGGGTTGGGCTTGCGACGGTGGCGCGGGTGATAAGGCGTCATGGTGGGGAGATCTGGGCCGAAGGCAAGGTCGGCGAGGGCGCCGCCTTCTACTTCACGCTGGAGGGCGGCTTCCGGCCCGATGCCTCGCGTCCAGAAGGAGAACCGCCGGGAGAAGGTCGGTGAGCACGCCGCTTCGGGTGCTCATGGTCGAAGCCTCTCCAGACGACGTGCTGCTCCTCGTGCGCGAGCTCCGGCGCGGTGGTTTCGAGCCCGTCTACGAGCGGGTCGAGACGGCGGAGGATCTGCGGCGGGCGCTGAAGAGCGGGACGTGGGATCTCGTCATCTCCGACTACAACATGCCGCACTTTCAGGCCATGGAAGCCCTCCGGTTGCTCCGGGAGCAGGGCCTGGACGCCCCGTTCGTGGTCGTCTCCGGCTCGGTCGGCGAGGAGATCGCCGTGGAGACGATGAAGGCCGGGGCCAACGACTACGTGATGAAGGATAAACTGACCCGCCTCAGTTCCACCGTCAACCGGGAGCTGCGCGAGGCCGAGGCGCGCCGCCGCTACAGGGAGGCCGAGGAGACCCTCCGGCGCAGCGAGCGGCGGTTCCGGAACCTGGTGGAGCAGGCTGCGGACGCCATATTCGTAATGGACCCGGAGGGCAGGATAGTGGATGCCAACCGGCACGCCTGCGAGAGTCTGGGTTACGTCCGCGAGGAGCTACTCGCCATGTCCGCGCGGGATATCGAGACGGGTGAGCCTGCCGGGCGGCTGGAGTGGGACGAGGTGAGGTCCGGCGCTCCACTCACGAGAGATGCGGTCTACCGCCGCAAAGACGGGACCGCCTTCCAGGTCGAGGTTCGTCTCGGCGTGTTCGAGGAGGAGGGTCGGCTCGTGATCGCCGTGGCCCGCGACCTCACCGAGCGCAAGGAGGCTGAGCGGCGGCTCGGAGAGGCCGAGACGCGCTACCGATCGCTCGTCGAGCAGATACCTGCCATCACCTATATTCAGGAGCCCATCGAATCCGACAACCCCAAGGTCGTGACCTACATGAGCCCGCAGTACGAGACCATGCTCGGCTACCCACCCGAGAAGGAGATACTCGACGAAGAGCACTGGCTCAGGACGCTGCATCCCGAGGACCGTGACCGCGTGCTGGCGGAGGAGGCCCGCACGGACGGACGCCACCGGAGAGCCTTTCGAGATAGAGTACCGCGTCGTCGTCGGAGACGGCCGGGTGGTGTGGGTGCGGGATCAGGCCGTGCTGGTGCGTGACGAGGGCGGACGCCCCATGTACTGGCAGGGGGCGTCCAGTTCGACGTCACCGGGCAGAAGCGCGTCGAGGAGGCGCTCCGGGAGAGTGAGGAACGTTACCGCGTCGTCGCGGAGACCGCTTCCGACGTCATCGTCATGATCGACGAAGGCAGCAAGATCCTGTTCGTCAACGGCGCCGCCGAAGGAATATTCGGACACGCCAGGGAGGAGATGCTGGGACGGGAACTGACCATGCTGATGCCCGGACGTCTGCGGGACGATCACCGGAAGTCGCTGAGACGCTACCTCGATACCGGTAGGCGGCGCCTGGACTGGGAGGCCATACAGCTCACCGGAAAACACGAGAGCGGCAAGGAGATCCCCCTTGAGGTCTCCTTCGGTGAGTTCGTCAAGGACGGCCAGCGCTTCTTCACCGGGTTCATCCGGGACATCTCCGAGCGCAAGCGGGCGGAGGAGGAGTTGAAGGAGAGCGAGGAGCGCTTCAGGGCGACCTTCGAGCAGGCCGCCGTAGGCATGGCCCACGTGGCCCTGGACGGGCGCTGGTTGCGGGTCAACGAGAAGCTTCTGGAGATCGTCGGCTACGGCCGTGAAGAACTATTGGGGCTCACCTTCCAGGACATCACCCATCCCGACGACCTCGACGCGGTCCTGAGCTACGTCCGGCGCCTGCTCGCCGGGGAGATAGAGACCTACTCGATGGAGAAGCGCTACCTGCGCAAAGACGGGTCGATGGTGTGGATCGAACTGACCGGCTCCCTCGTCAGGAAAGCCTCCAGAGACCCCGAGTATTTCATCGCGGTTATCGAGGACATCACCGAGCGCAGGCTGGCCGAGCAGCGGGTGCGCGAGGCCCGCGAGGCCGAGCGGGGCCGCATCGCCCAGGACATCCACGACGATGCTTTGCAGAGCCTGATCTACGCGCTCCAGGAGATCCGTCGAGGGGCTGCGCTCCGCAATTTTCGAGCTACGCCTGGAGTACACGCTGGGCCAGTCTTTCATGACTTCGTTGCAGGCCCTGGTGAAGTTGACCCGCAGGATGTCGCGCAACAGGTTCGAGGTGAGCCTGGAAGTGGACGGCGCGTTCCCGCGAGAGCTTTCCCGATGGGCCGGCGGAGAATTGGTCCGCGTTCTCCAGGAAGCCCTCAACAACGCCCGGTGGCACTCGTCACCCCGCAAAGTTTCGGTGAGGTTGTGGCGAGAAGGCGAGGCTGTGCTCGCGGAGATGGCCGACGACGGCAAAGGCTTCGATCCCAGCACTTCGGGGGGCGGCGTGGGGATGTCTTCGATGCGCCAGCGCGCGCTCCGTCTCGGCGGCGAGTTGGCCATAGAGAGCAAACCCGGCTCCGGGACGCGGGTGCGCTTCGAGGCACCCATCGTCCGGCTGCTGG
>JACCTS010000171.1 GCA_013812245.1 Rubrobacter sp. | reverse complement strand
TCGCGGGTGCCGCTTTCGATCACGTCCGAGTACAGCGTGCCCTGCACCAGGAAGGTGGCGTCTTCGGCGATCTTGCCTGCCTCCTCCTCAAAGGTGCGGATGAACTCCTCGCCGATAATCTTGCGTTTACCCTCCGGGTCGGTGACGCCCGCGAGCTTGCCCAGGAAGCGGCCCCTGGCGTCAACGTGGACGAGCGGCACGTCGGAGTTCTCCCCGAAAGCCTGGACGACCTGCTCCGCCTCATTCTGGCGCAGTAGCCCGTGGTCCACGAAGACGCACGTCAGGTTGTCCCCGATGGCCCGATATACGAGCATCGCCGCCGTCGAGGAGTCCACGCCGCCGGAGAGACCGCAGATCGCCCTTGCGTCACCGACCTGCGCCCTTATCTTCTCCACCGCGTCTGTGATGATGTTGACCGGCGTCCAGTCCGGCGCGCATCCGCAACCCTCGTAGAGGAAGTTCTTGAGGATCTCCATGCCGTACTCTGTGTGCCGCACTTCCGGGTGAAACTGCACCCCGAACCGGCCTCTCTCCGGCTCCTCGAAGGCGATAATCGGCACGGAGGGCGTCTCGGCGATCACGCGAAAACCTTCGGGGGCGGCGAACACGGCGTCGCCGTGGCTGGTCCAGGCTTTCTGCTCCTCGGGCGTGCCGGCGAAAAGGCCGTCGTGGTCCGTGACCCGCAGGTCGGAGCGGCCATACTCCCGGATCTGGACGGCCCCAACTTCGCCGCCGAGCGTGAGCGCCATGAGCTGCATCCCGTAACAGATGCCGAGTACCGGAACATCGAGGTCGAACAGTTCTGGGTCTACCCGCGGCGCGCCGTCCTCATAGACGGAGTTGGGGCCGCCGGAGAGGATGATGCCCTCGGGGTTCTTCGCCTGGATCTCATCGACGGGTGTGTCGTAGGGGATCATCTCCGAGAACACGCGGCATTCGCGCACCCGCCGGGCGATGAGTTGCGAGTACTGTCCGCCGAAGTCGAGGACCAGGATCAAGTGTCGCCTGCCTCCCTATCTAGTAGCACTGCCACAAGAACTTCCCGCTCTCTCCATCTTCGGAGATGTAAGCGTAGCCCATGCCCGCATCCCCGAAGTTGACGTGGAACGGAACCTCCATGGAGTCGAGCTGCAACAGCAGGCGCCAGGGGCCACCCTCCGGGAACTCGTCGCTCTGGATGAAGACCGGAGTGCCCCCGACTTTGTTGCCATCCAGGGCGTCGCAGTAGGAATCGTAGTCCTCTTCGCTCCATTGCGACCGCTCGTCCTCGTCCACGTATTCCGTGTCTTCGCCGGGTTCGAGGTCCACGGCGTACTCACACGGAGCGGCGCCTTCCTGCCAGTCGCGGCCGTTCACGAGCATGTAGAGTGATGGCCCTTCGGCCTCCGGCACGATCTCCGCGCCGTTCGCGTCTCCTGGTTGCACGATGACGGCGTTCTCACCGCCGTCCGGATCCCAGGTGGCGGTCATGAAGCCCCTCTCTTCTTCTCCGGTCACGAAGAGGTAGGCCATCCTGCCAGGCGTAACACCTAGCAGTTCCGGATCGAGGGTTATCTGGCAGATGAACTGCATCTGCTCGCCGAGCTCCCGGCTCAAAGGCCACTCCGGCTCCTTCAGCCAGACCGGCTGGCCGCCGAACTTGGTTACGGGCTCTGTTATCGGGGCGTCAGCTTCGACGAACTCGACGATGTCGTACTTCCCGACCAAGCCTCGCTAGCTGCCCATCCCAACCCGTTGGGTGCGCTGTTCCAGCTTGCCCTCGGTGGCGAGGGAGGGGGCGTACATGATCTCGGCTTTCTGGAACTCCTTGATGTTCTGGTAGCCGGTGGTCGCCATGCTGGTCCTCAACGCGCCCATGAGGTTCAACGTCCCGTCGTTCTCTCGGGCGGGGCCGGTCAGGATCTCCTCCAGCGTGCCCGTTGTGGTGGTCTGGATGCGCGTCCCACGCGGCAGCGTCGGGTGGAAGGTCGCCATTCCCCAGCTATAGCCTCGTCCCGGAGATTCCTCGGCCTTGGCGAAGGCGCTCCCGAGCATCACGGCGTCGGCGCCGCAGGTTATGGCCTTGGCGATCTCACCGCCCGTGCGCATCCCACCGTCGGCGATGACGTTCACGTACTCGCCGGTCTCCATGTAGTGGCGGGTGCGGGCTGCCGCCGCGTCGGAGATGGCGGTCGCCTGCGGGACGCCGACCCCGATCACACCGCGCGTCGTACAGATGCGCCCGGGTCCCACCCCGACGAGCACGCCAACCGCGCCGGTCCGCATGAGGTGCAGCGCCGTGGAGTAGCTGGCACAGCCACCTACCACGACGGGGACGTTCAGGGACGGCACGAACTCCATCAGGTTGAGGGGTTCGACGCTCTGGGAGACGTGCTCGGCGGAGACGACGGTGCCCTGGATCACGAGCACGTCCAGCCCCGCTTCGATGGCGGCCCGGTGGTATTTCTCCACCTTCTGGGGCGTCAGGGAGGCGGCGGCTATGACGCCTTTGTCTTTGATCTCCTGCACGCGCCGGAAGATCAACTCTTCCTTGATGGGCTCAAGGTAGATGTCCTGCATCACCCGCGTGGCCTTCTGCTCCGGGAGGCTGGCTATCTCCTCGAAGACGGGGCCTGGGTCCTCGTAGCGGGTCTGGATGCCCTCCAGGTTCATCACGGCCAGGCCCCCGAGTTCCCCGATAATCCCGGCCGTCACCGGGTCAACGGCAGCGTCCAGGGCGCTGGCCAGGCACGGCAGGTCAAGGTGCAGGTCTCCCAACGACCAGGATATGTCCACGTCTTCGGGATCGCGGGTCCTCCGGCTGGGTACTATGGCGATCTCATCCAGGCCGTAAGCCCGGCGCGCCGTTTTCGCTCTTCCTATCTCGATATCCATAGAAGCGGGGACGCTCCTTTCCAGTCTCTACGAGCAAGCACGAAAAAGCCCACGGAGAACGCCCCCGTGGGCCCCTACGATCTTTTTCGCTAACCGCCGCAAATCCCGGTTATGCTACACCCGGCCCGCTTGCGAGGTCAAGCTGACAGGGAGTCTATATAACCCCCAGCAAGCTCAACGCCACCACGATCACGAGTACGATCAGCAGCACATAAATCGTGGTACTCAGGCTCACTCCCGAACTCCAGCTATCAGACAAATCCGAGCAAGTAGAGTACCACCACTACCAGAATCACGACGACTACCAGGCCGACGATACCCCTCATACTCTAATCTCCCTTGTTAGAGAAGCCTTGAGAGCAGCAGTATCGCCACTATCACCAGAATGACCACCACCAAGATGTACACCAGGTTACCCGACCTCATGTCCTCACCTCCCTTTTAGCTCGTTTCTCCCATTAGACACGACTTATACCCCCGGCGATACACCCGAGAAACAAAAAGACGGCGCCCGCGAGGGAGCGCCGCCTGGAAGAGTCTCTGTTGAGACTCTTTACATCATGCCGCCCATGCCACCACCGGGCATAGCGGGCGCGTCCTCCTCGGGCTCGGCCACCACGACCTCGGTCGTGACGATGAGGCTGCCGATGGAAGCCGCATTCTGCAACGCGCTCCGGGTGACCATAGCCGGGTCTATGATTCCGGCCTGAACGAGGTCCTCGTACTCGCCGCTGAGGGCGTTGAAGCCGAAGGCGCCGCTCTGATTCCTGACCTTGTCAACGACGATAGAGCCGTCGGAACCGGCGTTGGAAGCTATCTGGCGGATAGGCTCCTCAAGCGCCCGGTGCACGATGGTCGCGCCGGTCCTCTCGTCGCCGTCGAGCGAGTCGAGCAGGTCGGTAACGGGCTGCTGCGCGTGCAGCAGGGCCACGCCGCCGCCAGGAACGATGCCTTCCTCAAGGGCCGCGCGGGTCGCGGACAATGCGTCCTCCACGCGATGCTTGCGCTCCTTGAGCTCCGTCTCGG